>JBIKYI010000144.1:0-6655 GCA_044355355.1 Limnothrix sp.
GCCTCTATACTCACCACCGCCGTCGCCATAGCTGCGACGACGACCACCGCCGCCACCACCTTTAACGGGCTTAGGTAAACCACCTTGGCTAACATCGGGCACTTCCCAATCTTCGTTCATCCAACCAGGGGAATCCTGGTCATACATCATCTGCAAGACCGCAGCGGCGATCGCCTGGGGATCATACTCATCCGCCAAGTGCTTGACGATGGGCAAGAACGAAGCCATACGCTCACCCGTGAGGGCTTCTCTAACCTGGGATTCCAGACGAGTAATACGATTTGCTTCCACCGCAGAACGGCTAGGAATTTGTGAAATATCAATGGTTTGCTTTACCCGACGTTCGATCTGACGCAACAGGCGACGATCACTGGGTTCCACGAGGGCGATCGCTGTACCAGTCTTACCAGCACGACCCGTCCGCCCAATCCGGTGAATATAGCTCTCCGCATTGTCCGGCAAATCATAGTTGATCACATGGCTGAGATTCGCCACATCAAGACCACGAGCCGCAATATCCGTAGCGACAATCATCTTGATCTTGCCTTCCTTAAAGCGACGTACCAATTTTTCCCGTTGGGCTTGGCTGAGGTCGCCATGGTACTCATCCGCACTCTGACCCGCCTCAAGCAGTTCATTGGTGAGTTCAGAAGCCGTCCGCTTAGTCCGCACAAAAATAATTGCCGACTCAGGATTTGCCATCTCAATAATGGGCAACAAAGCCTTCGTCTTCGACCAACCACGGGGGATCATATAGACCTCCTGGCTGATGCGGTCAGGGGTTACCTGGGGCTGTTTAATCGTGATGTTGACGGGATCATTGAGGAAATTGTCCACCAAGTCACGAATGGCTGGGGGCATTGTGGCAGAAAAACAAGCCGTTTGACGCTCGGCAGGAGACTGGCGCAAAATTCTCTTGACATCATCGATAAAGCCCATGCTGAGCATTTCATCGGCTTCGTCTAGGACTGCCCAACGCAAATCTTCGAAGGACAACTTACCGCGCTCCAACAGGTCAATCACGCGACCCGGTGTGCCCACAACAATTTGCACTCCTTTTTGCAGACTACGGATTTGACGCTCCATGGATTGACCACCACAAACGGTCAAAACCCACAGGCGACGATCCACCGCAAATTCCTTGAGGGATTGGGTGACCTGCATGGCTAATTCACGGGTCGGGGTCAAAATGAGACCCTGTACAGACTTATCTTGAAGATCAGTTTTTTCGAGAAAAGGCAGGGCATAGGCCGCTGTTTTGCCTGTTCCAGTTTGGGATAAACCAACAATGTCTCTGCCTTCAAGAATTGCCGGGATTGCCTTACATTGGATTTCAGTAGGTTCGGTGAAGCCAATGCCTTCAAGCATTTCAACACGAGCGTCAGATAATCCGATGGTTTGAAAAGAAGTGGTCATAAAGTAGTTATAAAGTTTATGGATTGGTTTCTAGTGAGGTTTGGACAAGCATTTCTCTCGCTTGTAAATCCTCGCCCCCAAACCTTTTCCCAAACTGGGTTTTTAATTAAACCGATTGGATGCTTTTATGCAGTCTGGACAATGCCTGGGGTGTGGCTGAACGATCTAGTTACGATTCAACGATTGTTCCGTGGAGATCATAAATATCCGCAGCGGTAATTTGAACAGGTACGATGCTGCCGAGGGAGGCTTCTCCTTTGACATATACGAGTCCATCTACGTCTGGGGCGAATCTGGGCGATCGCCCGATTAGTTCTCCAGTTGTAGGATTTTCCTGTTCGATCAGCACATCCACCGTTTGTCCGACACAAAGCTCGTTGCGACGGGCGGCAATCGGTTGTTGAATTTCCATCAGAGCATCCCGACGGCTATCTTTGACAGATTGCGGTAGTTGATTGGGCAAATCGATCGCGGGGGTTCCTTCCTCAGGCGAGAAAGTAAACACACCGACATGATCGAACTCATGGCGTTTCACAAAATCGATGAGGTGCTGGAAATGTTCTTCCGTCTCACCGGGGAAACCCACGATAAAGGTGGTGCGCAAAATTGCATCGGGGAGTGCCTTTTTAAGATCTTCAATGATTTGATCATTGACGCGACCTTGCCAAGGACGGTTCATCGCCCGAAGGATATCTGGATGGGAATGTTGTAGCGGTAGATCCAGATAGGGAATAACGTTGGGGGTCTCGCGCATCGCTTCAATCACTTCAGGGGTTAAACCCGTGGGATAAGCGTAATGAATGCGGATCCAAGGGACATCGACTTCACCTAAGGCTCTGAGCAGTTCAGCCAATTTAGGTTTGCCGTAGATATCTTTGCCGTAGTTGGTAGTAATTTGGGAAATCAAGATAATTTCCTGGACACCTTGTTCTGCCAACTGTTTCGCTTCTGCCACGATGGACTCAATGGTGCGCGATCGCTGATCCCCACGCAAATGAGGAATAATGCAGAACGCACAACGATAATCACACCCTTCGGCAACGCGCAGGTAGGCGATCGCCTCATTGGTAGTGCGGTAACGAGGCACAGTTTCATCGGCGATGTAGGTGAGTTCCGTAGAAACTTCCTTCACAATTTCGCCTTTCTCTGCCCGCTCAATCACATCCACAATTTTGTGATAATCGCCAGTACCAACAAGGGCAACGGCTTCCGGAAGTTCCTCTAACAGTTGCTCCTGAAAATGTTGTGCCATGCAGCCGGAGATCACGATCTTTTTGTTGGCTTCGGCAAGTTCAACTAGAGTACGCACAGATTCAGCACGGGCATCTTCAATAAAGCTGCAGGTGTTGACAATCACGTAATCGGCAAGTTCTTCATCTGCATCGACGTGATAACCCGCTTCCACCAACAACCCGATCATGTGTTCTGAATCAATGCGATTTTTTTCACAACCGAGATGGGAAATGGCGATCGAGGGTTTTGTGGTCATGCAGTTTCTGGGGGAAGTGAGTGTCTGGGTCAAGAATGGTTACGATTTCTTAATGTATTGTAACGGATATTACCCAAATGCCAAGGGGTGACTGCCAAAATTGTCAGCAAACCCTGTTACCGTTTGGTGAAATTGATTGTGGGAATCATCAACCTAGGGTAAATGTAGGCTTAAACCGCTTGCTCTAACTTTTTGACGAGGGTCATCATGTCGTAGCGATTGGCGCGGTAACTGGTGGGATGGGCAATGAGGCGTGCCGTGCTGTGGAATAAAACTTCAATTTCTTCGAGGTTGTTCTCTCTCAGGGTATTGCCTGTGGAGACTAGATCAACAATCACCTCGGACATGCCTGTGATGGGGCCTAATTCAACGGAACCGTGGAGCGGAATAACTTCGATGGGTAGATCGAGTTCGCGGAAGTAGTCTTTAGCGCAATTAACAAATTTTGAAGCAACGCGGCAATTGGGAGGAAGCTGACGGGGATTTTTGTAGGGGCTTGTGTTCGGTACTGCGACGGATAAATGACAGCCACCAAATTTTAGATCTAACAAATTTGCAACATCGGGTTTTTTCTCCCTCAACACATCATACCCTGCAAAGCCCAATTGTGCTTGTCCATATTCAACATATACGGGAACATCGTGGGTGCGCACGAGGAGGGCTTGGGCGGTTCCGGTGGGATCGGCGATCTGGAGTTGACGATTTTTTTTGTCGAGGAAGGCGCTAAAGTCTAGTCCGACTTGTTGTAATAGGGCGATCGCCTCGGGTAGTAATCCACCTTTGGGAATGGCAATGGTAAGCATAGTTTTTCGGTTAGCAGTTATCAGGGATCGGGGATCAGACATCAGACATCAGATGTCAGTGATTTAGAGGGCAGTTTCTATAGGTTTTCGATGGTGGGGTTACCAATCGTATCGAGCCAGACAAGGTGGGTGATGTTGCTGCGGCGGGCGTAGGCGTAAATTTCTTCTGGCGATCGCCCCCCAAGTTCGACCTCTACTTTGACGGGTGGGGAGGATTGACGCAATTTTTGGGCATGTTGGAAGACAAACCGTTGGGATTCGGGTTCTTTGGCAACCACTAACCAATCGCTGCCCTTGAGTTCGCGGGGCATCTGGGGGGATTGTAAGAGGGCACTATATAGAGCTTCTAGGTTGAGGCAAAAACCGATGCCGGGTTGGTCTTCCTGTTGGGGTTGGTACAAGCCGAGCAGTTTGTCGTAGCGTCCGCCTTGACCGAGCACATGGGATTGTTGGTTGTTGAAGCTCACTGCCTCGAAGACAATACCTGTGTAGTAATCGAAGGTTTGAATCAGGGTTAAATCGAGCACAATGGGCAATGATTCCTCTGTGCCACTGGCGAGGAGGGTAAATAATTCCTGGAGATTACCGACGATCGCCTGGGCTTCTGGGCTGAGGTCAAACTGGCTGACTTTGGCTAAAACCTCCTCTGGTTTGCCGCGCAGGTCGAAGAGATCCAGGGCATAACCTTTGAGGTCATCCTCTAGGGCTAGTGACTGTAGACCAACGCGATCTAGGTGGGCAATGCAGTGACGCACTTGATCCCGCAGGGATTCGGGGAAGGGATCCAGGAGCGATCGCCCCAAAGCCGCTTCACCGAGAATTAATTGCCAATTTTCTAAGCCTAATGCCGCCAGGGAATCCGCCAACAGCAAAATAATTTCCGCATCGGCAACCACGCCACCTGCGAATAATAATTCCACCCCAGCCTGGTAAAACTCCATCTGAGTGCCATGGCTCCCATAGGGAGGATGCCGAAAGACATTCGCTCGGTAACAGAGCCGTTGGGGAAAGGTATTCTCCGCCATTCTGGTCACGGCAGCACGGGCAATGGAAGCGGTTAATTCGGGACGTAAACCTAGGGCTTGGCTTTCGGAGGTTTGCAGTTGAATGACCTGGGAACGGGCGATCGCCCCCCCAGCCGTTAAGGTATCCAGCCATTCCAAAGTTGAGGTGACGATCCGTTGATAGCCCCACCGCTGAAATACCATTTGCAGGTTGTCATTAATCCAAGCTTTTTGAGCAACTTCTAGGGGCAATAAATCCCTTGCACCTGCGGGGGGTTGATGAATCATTTAGAGAAGCTTCTGAGGTTTGCCGTCGCCTATTCTACTTCTTTTTCCCGCCAAACAGACCGCCAAATAAGCCGCCTTTCTTCTCTTCTGCTGGTTTTTTCATACCAGTTTGAGTTTCTAGGGCACTACCCATTGCCTTTTCTAATGCCTCTTTCGCCTGACGCGCTAAGGGATCACTGGGTTTTGCCATGTACGCTTTTTTCACATGGACTTTTGCCATGGCGAGTTGATTTTGCTGCAAGTAGGAAATCCCCATCAGGGCGTGGGCTTTCACGCAATTGGGATCTAGCTTGATGGCATCCCGAAATTCAAGGGTTGCCTTAGCATAGTTCTTCTTTTTTAGGTGTTCCTCACCCCGCCAAATGGCAGCCTCAAGGGAGGAAGATGTGGTTGCTTTGGGGGTTGTGGAGGGTGGTGGTGTTGGAAAATTAGCGTTCTTTGTTTTATCCACTCTGGTGGCTGGTGGAGTTGTCTGTTTGGGGGGAGTGTTCTCGGTGGGCTTGTTGGGTAATGTATTGCGGCTCAGGAGATTGGCATTGCTTTGTACTGAGGCTTTGAGATAAACCAGGTTTAATTCGCTGAGAGCACCGAGGGTCTCGATGATTTGGGCAATATCGGTGTAGTTCGTCTTGGCGAGTTCCGTAACTTTGTTGTGGTAGGCCTCTTTGATATCGCCGGACATTTGGTAGAGTTCTTGGGCGATCGCTGACTTTAATTTCAATTCAGTGTCGCGATTTTGATTGAGTTGCTTCGAGAGCTGTCTGAGAATGACCTGATATTCTGACCAAGAATTTTGTTTAGAGAGCTGCTCATAGGCTGGGTTAACCAACTTAGAAAGCACCTCACTCGCTAACTTTTTTTCAGCTGCATCCCTCGCTTTGCAAGTATCGGGGTGGAGCCGTTGGGCAATTTTCAAATAGGCTTTGCGTACCAGTTTTGATTCCGTGCCGATGGGCAAACCGAGGATCGCATAGTGATCGGCTATTTCTAATAAGAACAATCCCTGGTGAATGGCAAACGACATATCGCAAATTTCTAGGCTGAATGGTTTAGATTACGGCGGTACACTGGCTGACAAACCTGTCATCATGCTAGTAGTTTAACTGTTGTAGTACGCTTCAAACCACCCCTTAGCTGAGGCTAATTTCTGGCTCAGTTGGGTATGAATTTTATGATTTGTTGCCAGTAAACGTCCTGTTTCCATCTGGAATGGACTTTCATCATAGGCGGTGACGCAACCGCCTGCTTCTTTCAAAATGCAGATTCCTGCTGCCATGTCCCAGGGTTGGATGCCCCGTTCCCAATATCCATCTAGTCTACCGCAGGCAACATCGGTGAGATCGAGGGCGGCTGATCCCCCCCGGCGTACCCCTTGGGTATGGTGGGTGAGGCAGCAAAATTCGATGTAGTTATTGTCTTTGGTTTGGCGGCGATCGTAGGCAAATCCAGTGGTTAAGAGACTGTCTTCAAGTTGTGTCGTTTTTGAAACTTGGATGGGTTTGTGGTTGAGGGTTGCGCCGAGGTCTGTGGCAGCGCGAAAAAGTTCGTCTCGGTAGGGGTTATAGACGACACCGACGATGGGATCATTGTTATCGAGGAGGGCGATCGCCACGGAGAACATCGGATAGCCATGGGCATAATTGACTGTGCCATCG
>JBIKYI010000145.1:0-6632 GCA_044355355.1 Limnothrix sp.
CGGGGGATCTCGGTTTTCTGCGAGGTGGGGAATTATTTATCACGGGTCGTCTGAAGGATTTATTGATTATTCGGGGTCGCAACCATTACCCCCAGGACATTGAATTGACGGTGGAGGCTGCCCATGAGGCGATTCGTCAAGGTGCTGGGGCAGCGGTGGCTGTGGAGATTGAGGGGGAGGAGCAATTGGTGATTGTGCAGGAGGTGGAGCGACGTTATGTCCGGCATCTCGATGTGGCACAGGTTGCCCAGGCGATTCGGGGGGCGATCGCCTCGGAGCATCAACTGCAACCCCATAGTATTTGTCTGATTAAGACGGGGACAATTCCCAAAACCTCCAGCGGTAAAATCCGTCGCCATGCCTGCAAATTGGGCTTTCTCGATGGCAGCTTAGCGGTGGTGGGTCAATGGTCTGTGGCGCAGGAAACGGAGGTTGTTTCGCAATCATCTCCCCAACCAAAATCGATGGGTTTTTCTTTGCCCGTGTTGGGTCAGGGCGATCGCCAGCAGCAAAAAATCGAGGCTTGGTTACTGCAAAATATTGCCCGTCGTTTGGGGGTGAATCCCAGTAAAATCGATGTGAATGAACCCTTTGCCAGTTATGGTTTGGACTCGGTGCAGGCGGTGCAAGTAACTGCTGATTTAGAAGATTGGCTCGACCGAAAATTGGAGCCGACCCTCGCCTATGATTACCCCTCGATCCGTGCCTTGGCTTATTTTCTGGTCACGGGGGAGGCGATCGCCCAGTCCCTGATTTCCCAACCAGCTAGCAAACAAACAGAACAGACAGAAATTGCTGTGATCGGTATCGGTTGTCGTTTTCCCCAGGCGGACAATCCCGATGCTTTTTGGGCAATGCTGACCGAGGGTAGAGATGGTATTCGTCAATTGGGCGATCGCTGGGGTTCGGGGGAATGGGGCGGTTTTCTTCAACATATCGATCAATTTGACCCGCAATTTTTCGGCATTGCCCCCAGGGAAGCGGAACAGATGGATCCCCAACAACGGTTATTGCTCGAAGTCACTTGGGAAGCCCTGGAAAATGCAGGTATCCCCAGCGACCAACTTGCCCACACGGCAACAGGGGTTTTTGTGGGCATTAGTAATAGTGACTATGCCCAGTTACAGGTGCGGGAAAACAGTCCCATCAATGCCTATATGGGTACGGGGAACGCCCACAGTGTCGCCGCCAATCGCCTGTCTTATTTCCTCGATCTGCGGGGACCTTCCCTGAGTGTGGATACGGCTTGTTCCTCTTCTCTCGTGGCAGTACATCTCGCCTGTCAAAGTCTATTGAATGGTGAATGTAACCAGGCGATCGCCGCCGGCGTTAATTTAATTTTGACCCCCGATGTGACCCAAACCTTTGCCCAGGCAGGCATGATGAGCGAATCGGGACGCTGCAAAACCTTTGATGACAGCGCCGATGGTTATGTGCGTGGCGAAGGTTGCGGTGTGGTAATCCTCAAGCCCCTCGCCGATGCGGTGCGGGATGGCGATCCAGTCCTTGCCGTGATTCATGGTTCCGCCGTTAATCAGGATGGACGTAGCAATGGTTTAACTGCCCCCAATGGCTTATCCCAGCAGGCGGTGATTCAACAGGCATTGCACCAGGCAGGCATTACCGCAGCGGATCTTGACTATGTGGAAGCCCATGGCACAGGCACACCCCTGGGGGATCCGATTGAGATCAATTCCCTGAAAACGGTGCTAAAACGGGATAGCCAAGGACGGCAAGCCCCTTGTATCGTGGGTTCGGTTAAAACAAATATTGGTCACCTCGAGTCGGCAGCGGGTATCGCAGGTTTAATCAAGGTAGTTCTCTCGCTGCACCATGGCAAAATTCCCCAACATCTACATTTTCAGCAATTAAATAGTCGTATTGCCCTGGATGACATGATCCAAATTCCCCAAACGGCTCAGCCATGGCAACGGAAACAAAAACCACGTTTGGCGGGGGTGAGTTCCTTTGGTTTTGGGGGAACCAATGCCCATATTATTCTGGGGGATGCTAAACAGGCGATCGCCCCGGAACCTGCTCAAAAATGGCAACGTCCCTGGCAGATCCTTGCCCTCTCAGCGAAAGGGGATCGCGCCCTGCAAGCCCTACGCCGCAGCTATCTCGACTATCTGCAACAACAGCCAGAGTTAGACCTCCAGGATTTTTGTTTTACGGCGAATACCGGGCGATCGCCCCTGAACCACCGCCAAGCCTTAGTATTCCAGGATCGGCAGGATCTTGCGGAGCAACTTGCCCACGCCCTACCCCATACGCCTTCCTTTGCCCCCCAGAAAATTGCCTTTCTTTTCACTGGGCAAGGTTCCCAGTACTACGGCATGGGGCAACAACTCTACCGCACTAATCCCCTCTTCCAAAGTGTTCTGGACGAATGCGATCGCCTCTGGCAAAGCCTCGCCCCCACAGCCCCCACCCTAATCGAGTTGCTCTATGGCGACCAGGATACCAATGCCGTCCATGCCACGGTCTACACCCAACCGCTACTGTTTGCCGTGGAATATGCGATCGCCCAACTGTGGTTAGCCTGGGGGGTGGTTCCCGACTTTTGTATGGGACACAGCGTTGGTGAATATGTGGCAGCCTGCCTCGCTGGGGTCTTTTCCTTGGCAGATGGCATGAAGCTCATCACTGCGCGGGGACAACTAATGCATAATCTCCCCAGTAATGGCAGCATGGCAGCGGTTTTTGCCGATAAAACAGTGATTAAGCCCTATTTATCCGAAAATTTAACCGTGGGGGCGGAAAATGGTTCCCACCTAGTGCTGTCTGGGCGAACCATTTCCCTCGAAGAAAGTTTGCATAAATTGCAGAGCCAGGGCATTAAAACCAAGGCGCTCAATGTGTCCCACGCCTTCCATTCTCCTTTGATGGAGCCGATGTTAACGGAATTCCGCCAGGTTGCCGAACAGATTAGCTTTCATCCCCCCCGTCTCCCCCTCATTTCCAATGTAACCGGGGCAGAAATTGGCGAGGCGATCGCCAAGGCAGATTACTGGGTGAAGCATGTGTTGGAGCCTGTGAAATTTGTGCAGAGTATCCAGCAGTTGAATGCTGCCCAGGTGAATATTTACCTAGAAATCGGGGTAAAACCGATTCTGTTGAGCATGGGTCGCCATTGTTTACCGGATCAAAATGCCCTGTGGTTACCGAGTTTACGCCCCCAGAGTGATGATTGGCAGGAAATGTTAACCAGTCTCGGCAAGCTCTATGAACATGGCGTGAAGATTAATTGGCAGGCGGTGGAGACGGATTATGGTCAGCGCAAACTGCCCCTACCGACCTATCCTTTCCAGCGGCAACGCTATTGGTTCCGGGAGCAATCCTGGCAGATGCAACCAGAGGTAACGGTGGATCTGGCGGATTGGTTATATGGTGTGGATTGGCAACCCATCGATCTGCCTGTGGTCACCCCCGCAGCGGATCAGTTGTGGCTCATTTTGGGCGATCGCCAAGAGTTTGCGCAGCAGATTGCGAGTCAGTTCCCCCGCAGTCAAATCGTCTATCTCGGCGGTGGCTGTAGTTTCACTGCTGGACAGCCCTGGCAGGTGAATCCCGATCAGTTTTCAGAATTATTTACCGCATTACTGACGCAATTCGCAGACACAAAAATTGGCGGTATCATCCATTGCTGGAGTCTGGATGCTACCCTCGACAATCTTGACCAGGCACAGTGGTTGAGTTGCTATACCGCCCTCAAATTAATTCAGGCATTGCACCAACAACGGCTAACGATTCCCTGTTGGTTTGTGACGCGCCATAGTCAGCAGGTGATACCGACAGAAACAGTCTCAGGTCTTGCCCAAAGTAGTCTCTGGGGTCTGGGTCAGGCGATCGCCCTGGAACATCCCGAACTCTGGGGGGGGCTGATCGACCTCGATGAAAGCGACACCCTACCCGATTTTCCTGTCCTCTGCCAACAAACCAAGGTGCAACACCTCGCCAGTCGTCAGGGTAAACTGTTCGCAGCAAGTCTCCAGCCCAAATCTTTGCCGACCCAGAACATCCCCCAAATTAACCCCGAAGTTACTTATCTGATCACCGGGGGACTAGGTAGTCTGGGTCGAAAACTGGCGCAGTGGCTAGAACAACAGGGGGCAACCCAAATTCTTTTACTCAGTCGTCGCCATTGGACAGCGGAGGCGATCGCCACTCTGCAACTACCCCGGAGTGCGACGGTCTACACCTGCGATCTCGCTAACCGTAAGGCTGTACAAACCCTATTCCAACGGTTTCCCAAGATCACAGGGATTTTCCATGCAGCGGGGGTGCTGGCGGATGGTCTACTCCAGGGACAAAGTTGGGAAAATTTTCAAACGGTTTTTTCGCCCAAAATTCAAGGCACTTGGAATCTGCACCAATGTAGTCAGTCCAGTTCCCTCGACTTTTTTGTGCTGTTTTCCTCGGCAGCGGCGGTGATGGGTTCCCCTGGTCAGGGGAATTATGCGGCGGCAAATGCCTTTATGGATGCGATCGCCAAGGATCGTCAAGCCCAGGGTTTACCTGCCCTGAGTATCAACTGGGGACCTTGGGCTGCGGGGGGAATGGCGACCAGTTTACGCAATCAAGCGATGACCCTGATTAATCCTGACCAAGGTTTAAGTATGTTTGGGCGGTTACTGTCCCAACAGGGCAATATTGGAGTGTTTCAACCGGATTGGCAACAGCTTGGGCAACAGTTCCCGAAACTGCGGCAAAGTCATTATTTCCAGGCGTTACTCCAGGAACAACCCACCCAGGAACAGGCTTCGGTGTTTGTCGGTTTGCAGAGATCGCCAGCGCCTGAGAAAAAGCAATATTTGTTGGGTTACTTGCGGCAAACCATTGCGCGGATTTTGAAATTACCCATGGCTCAGATCCAAGCCCAGGATAATCTATTGGATTTGG
This sequence comes from Limnothrix sp., assembly GCA_044355355.1. GTDB lineage: Bacteria > Cyanobacteriota > Cyanobacteriia > Cyanobacteriales > MRBY01 > MRBY01. The sequence goes on from JBIKYI010000145.1 coordinate 4,903, forward strand.
GGATGGATTCTTTGATGGTGATGGAGGCGATCGCCCAACTGAAGCAGGATTTGCAGTTAATGCTCTATCCGAGGGAAATCTATGAGCGTCCCCGTCTGGATATTTTGGCGCAATATTTAATGGATGAGTGGCTGAAAACCCATGATCCGCAGCACGGAGGGACAAGTTCTACGCCGTCGGTGGTGACGCTACCCCAATCCCAAAAGGCTCCTTGGCGGCAGCCCCCTGAGAAAAATCCCCAGCCCATTGCCTTTATTTTGTCGAGTCCCCGCTCTGGTTCGACATTATTGCGGGTGATGCTGGCGGGACATCCTGCCCTTTATTCGCCCCCAGAATTGCACCTCTTGCCCTTTGAAACCATGGGCGATCGCCAGGCGGAGTTGGGTCTTTCTCATCTGGGAGAGGGACTGCAACGGGCATTGATGGATTTGGAGGGCATGACGGCGGCAGAAAGTCAGGCGCAAATTGAGCAGTGGGTACAGGAAAACTGGGCGATCGCCGATGTGTACCAGTACCTCCAAACCCGTGCAGCGGGCAGATTATTAATCGATAAATCCCCCAGCTACGGCAGCGATCGCCATATCCTCGACCACAGCGAAATTCTGTTTAGCCAAGCGAAATATATTCATTTGGTGCGCCATCCCTACGCGGTGATTGAATCCTTTGGTCGTCTGCGCATGGATAAACTGCTGGGGGCGACTGGTGATAATCCCTATGGTCTGGCGGAGTCGATCTGGACAAAGAGTAACCAAAATATCCTGGCATTGGCTCAGGTGGTGCAACCGGGGCAATATCTCCAGGTTATTTACGAAGATTTGGTGCGCCATCCCCGTCGAGAACTATTGCAGATTTGTGAATTCCTCGGCATTGATTTTGATGAGGCTCTGCTCAATCCCTACGGCGGCGATCGCCTAACGGATGGTTTACACGAACAATCCATGGGGGTGGGCGATCCCAACTTTTTACAACACAAACAAATCGATCCTGAACTGGCAGACAAATGGCGGCAAATTACCCTGCCCCATCCCCTCAAACCTGCCACGGTGGAACTGGCAAGTAAATTTCACTATGAATTACCCCAGGAACCGGATCACTCGATAGCTGTTCCAACCATGACCGAGCGGCGGGTACAGGTGCGTCATCTGGATTATTGTTTGTGCGAATGGGGCGATCGCCAACAACCATTAATTTTGTTGCTCCATGGCATCCTCGAACAGGGAGCATCCTGGCAATTGATTGCGCCAGCTTTAGCCGCCCAGGGCTATTGGGTCGTCGCGCCGGATCTGCGGGGTCACGGTAAATCTGCCCATGCCCAGTCCTACAGTATGTTGGATTTCCTCGCGGATGTGGATGATCTCGCCAAACAACTCACGGATCAACCCTTTACCCTGGTGGGTCATTCGATGGGTTCGGTGATTAGTGCCTTATATGCCGGGATTCGGGGCGATCGCCTGCAACGGGTTTGTTTGGTGGAAACCATTGTTCCGAACGAAATTGACGATGCAGAAACGGCTAATCATTTAGTCACCCATCTCGATTATTTAGCCGCCCCACCGCAACATCCCACCTTCCCCGATGTGGCGATCGCCGCCCGTCGGTTACGTCAGGTGACCCCCCAACTCAGTCAGGCTCTCTCGGAAACCCTAGCTGAACGGAGCACTGTCCCGGTGGCAGATGGGGTTCAATGGGGTTGGGATGCCTTCCTGAGAACCCGTGCGGGCATTGAGTTT
>JBIKYI010000207.1:0-5738 GCA_044355355.1 Limnothrix sp.
ACAACAAATCTACGCAAAGGGAATGATGAACTTTTAAATTTATTAGGAAAAATTGGAGTTGAAGACTATCAAAATACTGTATCAATTATTAAACAAAAGCTTCAAGTAATTAATTCTGTTACTTTTCCTAAAAACCAAAAACATTTTCATCTCTTAAAGCGAGATATACAAGATATATCTGATGCTTTCGATCAGCTAGAGTCTAAGAATATTCCAACTTCTGTTTTAGATTTTTTCAAGGCTACATCGAAACATGGTGCATCATTAGATTCATTAACACCAGAAGTTATGGGTTGGCTAAAAAATGAAGGAATTACAAGCTTATTCCAGATTAAATTGACTAACTAAATAATGTAAATAACTGCTCTATTTTTTGATAATTTATGTCTAATGAAATAAATAATTTAACACGAGAATTTCTCAACCAATTAGAGTGGAAAGAAACAGAGCTTTTAACTTGGGGAGTTGTTGATGGTGGATTTAACGAGGACGAAATTAAGGCTTTAGCCGAAAAATTGGTAGAGAAGCATGATGTCGATATTGATCCGGGGGAAGTTATTAAGACGATGGAAGAGCAAAAACTTCTCTTTGAGTTTAATTTTCGAGGTACAGAACTATATAGAACTCGAATGGCTGAGGCGATTCGTCTGTTTGCTCGTCTTCGGCAGCTTTTTCCAAGACGCGACTGGCACACTTCCCCCACTCTCGTTGCCGATTACCGATTTTCCCTCAGACAACGCCTTTATCCTAAGCGGAAATTAGAGCCACAAACTGTTTTAGAAAATCTAGAAACAGACAAACTCATTAATCCCTTCCAGCGCATAGCCCTAGAAGCATTACTCATTTCTGGCGATCCCTCCGGAGACAGCAAAGCTGCACGCCGACTAAAACTTGCTGATTTCCAATACCGCGCAACATCACGAATGCTGCGAGATCTTAGAAGTACCAATAGTCGCGGCATGATTGTTTGTGCAGGCACAGGTACAGGGAAAACATTGGCATTTTATTTACCAGCTCTCACCCATATTGCCCGACTGATCAAAAATCCACCTGCCAAAGAAGCTCACTGGACAAAGGCTCTAGCGATCTATCCTCGAAACGAACTTCTCAAGGATCAGTTTTCCGAAACATATGCTGAAGCCCGTCGCCTTGATGCAGTTCTACAGGCAGCAGGAAAACGGAAATTAACCATTGGTGCATTCTTTGGACTCACCCCAAAGCAAGCGTCTAAATCCCGTTGGTCAAGGGAAAGTGGGCATCTTACCTGTCCCTATTTACGATGTCCCCAATGTAATGGCTCACTACAATGGCTCCAAACGGATATAGAGCAAGGTCGTGAACGTCTTGTTTGTATAACTCCCTCCTGCAAAACTGTGATCGAGGAAGATGAAATCATACTCACCCGCGATCGCATGGCAAAGACCCCGCCAGATATTCTCTTTACCACGACGGAAATGCTAAATCGGTCGATGGGAGATGCTAGCTATAGACATATCTTTGGCGTGGGTAATAATGTTAAAGCTCCACAAGTCGCACTTCTGGATGAAGTTCACACCTACACAGGTATCCACGGTGCTCAAGTCGCCTATCTCTTACGCCGCTGGCAACGGATGATTGGCAAAAAAGTTCAATTTACGGGTCTATCAGCAACCCTTGAAAGTGCTACAGAATTTTTCACCCAATTAGTCGGTTTAAAGCCCGGTACAGTCGAAGAAATTTCCCCCGGTAGTGATGTTCAACCAGAAGGGATGGAATACTTATTGGCTCTACGCGGAGATCCAGTTTCAGGAACAAGCTTACTCTCTACAAGTATCCAAGCCGCGATGCTGCTGCGACGCATTCTTGATCCAGCAAATAGTTCTCCCAGTCAAGGAATCTATGGTTCCAAAGTCTTTGCCTTTACCGATGATTTAGATGTTACCAACCGTCTATTTCATAATCTACTTGATGCTGAAGGTAGAACCAGTTGGGGAACAGTAATGTCTCAAGGCAAACGCTTAGCAGCTCTTCGTACTCATAACTCAAATAACTCAGTAGATCGGTTAATTGCAGGTCAATCTTGGCGGATGTGTGAAGAAATAGGGCACATATTAGAAAATCCGCTGCAAATTTCTCGTACCAGTTCCCAAGACACTGGAGTAGATACTCAATCCGATGTGATCATTGCCACAGCATCCTTAGAAGTAGGCTTTAACGATCCAGAGGTAGGAGCAGTCATTCAGCATAAAGCTCCCCGAAATATGGCTTCATTTCTACAACGAAAGGGTCGGGCTGGTCGTCGCCGTATTATGCGTCCTTGGACTGTAGTTGTCCTGTCAGATTATGGACGTGATCGCATTGCCTACCAGAGCTATGATTCGCTGTTTAGCCCGATTCTCGAAGAACGACTACTGCCAATTTCAAATCGTTATGTGGTTAGTATTCAAGCCGTTTTTGCTTTTATGGACTGGATCTCCCAACAGTTAAGTTCTTATCCATCCGGTAGTGTTTGGAAAGATTTTGCTAAGCCCTCAAAAGGATATTGGCGGAAAAGACAGGAATCGGCGATCGCCATCATTGAAGAAATTTTAGAAGTTAAGGAGACCTATAACACTCTAAAACTTTATCTACAAGAAGCATTGCAGCTATCGGCAGATGAGATTCAACTGATCCTCTGGGAACCCCCTAGAGCTTTGATGACTGGTGTTTTACCAACTTTATTACGTCGCTTAAAAACCGGATGGCAGCGATTGCGCTTACCGGGGGAACCAGAGTTTGATTACCAAACTAATGATCCTCTACCAGATTTTGTTCCGGCTAATCTATTCACTGATCTGTTACTGTCAGAAGTTCGTGTTCTTACTCCTCCGTCTAACCAATGGACAACAGAACCAGAGGAATTTTATTTGCCCATCCTTCAAGCAATAAAAACCTTTACTCCAGGTCGTGTCTCACGAAGATTTGGCATCCAACGAGGTCAGATTAGCCATTGGATTGCACCATCTCAACTGATTTCTGGTGTCCAGACTTTACCTATTGAGCAATATTGCGATGAATATGAAGAGGCTGGCATTTTTCAAACCCAACAGGGCGATCGCCTAATTAACGTCCGTTGTATTCGCCCTTGGACTCTTCGGGTTGAGCAGAAACCAACCAACGTTAGCGATAAATCCAATGCCCAACTAGAATGGCATACCCAAATACTGCCCCCTAATGAAGGCAAACCAATCGATCTACCTCAAGGCTCTTACTGGCTAAACATTCTTATCGCAGCCCATAGTTTCACCCATAATCAACAAAATCCGATAGAAGTGCGGCGCTTCGCAATGGGATCAGAAGCAAATATTCGTATCCAACACAATAAAAAAACTGAGGAGATCGAAACTTCAATCCGCTTCGTTGAAGCTGCCAATGGTCAACCCGCAGGAATTGGTTTTACCCAAACCGTGGATGGCATTGTTTTGCATTACCGCATCCCAGAAAATTTCACGATTAGTCCCTACGATGCAAACCGAACTAAAGTTCACGCCTTCCGTACCTCCTATTTCCGCCACCGGATTCTGCAAGATTCTCGATTGGATGGCATTGCCAATCTTTTCCAACGAGATTGGCTTTATCAGATTTACCTCTCGATGCTAGTCACCTACACCATAGATCATCAGATATCTCTCAAAGAAGCACATCAAGAATGCAATCGCCAAAATTTAGGTCAGGAAATGGCTGCTGTTCTTGCCAATATTTTCCAAGCCCTAGAGGTTACAGAAACCACTGAAGAAGAGAATGCATTAGGCAACGAGGCGGAGGATAGTGAGCCTCAAAATTCTAATCAACCCCAAGGAAGACAACCAAACCATGAACGTCTGCGAGAACTCGCTGCCAGCACAGAAGTCCAAAAAGTTTTAAATGATCTAGCTCCACTACTTTGGGAACAACCTGATGAGGGTTGGGATGACTGGGCAAAACAACGTTTTCAGGCGACTTTAGGCAGTGCCATTCTTGAAGCTTGTCACCAACTTTGTCCTCAATTTGATTCAGAAGATCTACTGCTTGACCTCGATCCGGGTCCCCGTCCGCAGGAAGTACAATCTCTTCCCGAAAGCTTACAAGAAATTTGGCTTACAGAAGCCAGTCCGGGAGGTAGCGGAGTCATTGAAGAAATTCTGCGACAGTATATGGAAGATCCACTTGGCTTCTTTCGGCTTGTGGAAAGTGCCCTAGAACCTTCCGATTTTGAGATTATTGATGCAGAACTCACTCAACTATTAGAACTATCAGAATCGAATTCCACCATACAAAATGCGTTTTCGCAGGTAAGGTCTTCTGATTCACATACCTTGCTAACCCAAGCCAGTAAACATTTGCGCCAAGTTTTATTACAGGAAGGAATTTTAATTACACCAGCAGTAATGACTGCTATTCATGCCCGTATTTTATCTTCAGGGAGTAATCCACAAACAGACTCTCAATTGCGCAACATGATTCAACAATGGCAGGCAGAAGAAATGCGACTTGGAATTGAAGTCGATGCCCGTGTCTTTGCTTATGTGGCAAGCAAGCAACAAGAGTTGATCAAGGCTCTCCCTCCGGGGGTTAAAAACAATCCTTACGTCTGCTTTACGGTACTTTATAGTCGTCTATGGCTCAAAGGTAGCATTATCCAAAACCGAGCAATTTCTTTCTATAATCCTTTCGCGATCGCCCCAGAAGCAGACCGAGAAATTCTCCTAGATGTTCTACAGCCATCAGAACATCTCATTAAGATAGAAGAATCTAATTGGTATGAGCAAATCCAAACAGTTCTACAAGAATATGGAGTCGCTGCCCTTATTGCCCCATCCAATAACCGTCAAGGTTTAAAAGTAGCAATATTACAAATGATGCAAGAACCAATCGATATAGGCTTTTTGAGTCTTTATCCTTTTGTTGAAGGAATTCGCAGAACGACTCAAGGATATATCGCTCGGATACGTATTCGGGAGATCGTGCAATGACCAGATCTATTCATTCGCGTTTTAGTTCTCGTCAACTACCAGATATCCTTCAGGCTCTTCTCGTGGCAGAGTTGATATCCCCTAGCCGTTGTATTTGGTTGATATCCCCTTGGGTGTCTGACATTCCAGTGATTGATAACACGGCAAACTCTTTCCTTGCCTTAGAACCCTCATGGTCAAGATCAAAAATTAATTTTTCCCAAATCTTATCACGACTTACCCATCTAGGTACAACCGTTTGTATTGCAACACGCCCTGATACCCACAATCGTGGGTTTATTGATGGCTTGAATACATTAGCTGAATCTAAATATCTTCGGATTCATGAGGTAGAAGAACTCCATACCAAGGGATTGTTATCAGATAGTTTTTTTCTAGCAGGTTCTATGAATTTTACGTTTCATGGCATCAGTGTAAATGAAGAATTTCTGCACTATGAGACTGATATGACAAAAGTTTCAGAGCAAAAGATCAATTTTCGTGATCGTTGGGGAGGAGAAATTGTATGACTCAAGCACAAACATCAGCATATCGCTCTTTTTTAGAAAAATTTTTTGGAGAGGAAAATCAGCTTAATCTACATGATATTGAAAGTCCTAAGCATCCAGCACGAGTCTTAGTTCCTTGGATCAAACGCTTAGAGCTTGGTCTACCGACGGTCTTACCCTATAAAAATCATCAGGATACAACATGGTATGGCATTGCCCAGTCAGAACGACAATTGCGTGGTCTTGAAGAATATTTGACCGCGTTTATTGGTCCCACTTG
>JBIKYI010000146.1:0-6601 GCA_044355355.1 Limnothrix sp.
ATGTCTTTATCTAAGATTGAAGATGCTCGCAAGCTGAGTGAGCAAGAATTAGCAGATGAAATCGTTGCTGTAAAAAAACAATTGTTTGAACTCCGTCTACAAAAAGCGACTGGTCGTTTGGAAAAGACCCATGAGTTTAAGCATTCTCGTCATCGTCTCGCTCAGCTCATGACAGTTGAGCGTCAACGACAACTCCAAGCTCAGTAACAGTCGGAGAAACAACTCGTATGGCTACTAAAGAAAGAGTGGGATTGGTCGTCAGTGACAAAATGGATAAAACCGTTGTTGTGGCTGTTGAAAACCGTTCTCCTCACCCTAAATATAAAAAGATCGTGGTTAAGACTAAGCGTTTTAAAGCCCACGATGAGGAAAACAAGTGCAAAGTAGGCGATCGCGTGCGCATCCGCGAAACCCCCCCTACTAGCAAAACTAAGCGCTGGACTATTGCCGAGATTCTCGATAAATAGTTTTGAAATCCGTTTATTTTACCCTTACTGCAAAGCCGTGATTCAACAACAAACCTATCTAAATGTTGCCGATAACAGCGGTGCTCGCAAACTAATGTGTTTACGAGTTCTGAGTACAGGGAATTGCCGCTATGGTGGCATCGGCGATCAAATTATCGCTGTTGTGAAAGAGGCAATCCCCAATATGGGTGTCAAAAAGTCTGATATTGTTCGCGCGGTAATCGTTCGTACTCGTCAACCCTTACGCCGAGTAAGTGGTATGAGTATCCGTTTCGATGACAATGCTGCGGTGATAATCAACGCTGAAGGCAATCCCAAAGGTACTCGTGTTTTTGGTCCCGTTGCCCGCGAATTGCGGGATAAAAACTTCACTAAAATCGTTTCCCTCGCACCGGAGGTTCTCTAAATGTCAGGACGTAAAAGTTCCACGCCGACACGTCACAAAATGCACGTGAAGAAAGGTGACACCGTTCAAGTCATCTCTGGTCGTGATAAGGGAAAAGTGGGTGAAGTGCTTCAAACCTTGCCTAAATCCAGCAAGGTAATTGTGAAGGATGTCAACATGCGCACTAAGCATGTGAAACCTCAACAGGAGGGCGAATCTGGTCAGATTCAAACTTTTGAAGCTCCTATCCATAGTTCTAATGTGATGCACTATTCTGAAAAGAAAAAGGTGGCTAGTCGCATTGGTTATCAAGTTACAGATGATGGTCGTAAGGTTCGTGTTTTGAAAAAAACTGGCGAAATTATTGACTAAGCTAAATCTGTCTCTATTTTCTAAAAAGATTTCTAAAAAATCTTATTGAATCTATTGTTCCCTGACCAAGCCCAGGGAGGTTAAATAAAAATCTATGTCTCAAAGACTAAAGACTCTCTACAACGAAACTATTGTTCCTAAGTTAACTGAGCAGTTTGCTTACAAGAACGTCCACGAGGTACCTAAGGTTATCAAGATCTCGGTTAACCGTGGTTTAGGGGAAGCAGCTTCTAATGCTAAGGCGATGGAATCTTCCCTTGCTGAACTAGCGACGATTACGGGTCAACGTCCTGTGATTACTCGTGCAAAGAAGGCGATCGCCGGATTTAAAATCCGTGAGGGCATGCCTGTGGGCGTGATGGTAACGTTACGTTCCGAAAAAATGTATGCGTTTTTAGATCGTCTGATCAGTTTGGCACTTCCTCGTATTCGTGACTTTCGCGGTATCAGTCCGAAGAGTTTCGATGGACGCGGAAACTATAGCCTAGGAGTTCGTGAACAGTTGATTTTTCCCGAAATTGATTACGATTCCATTGATCAAATCCGAGGAATGGACATTTCCATTATCACCACCGCCAATACCGATGAAGAAGGTCGTGCGTTGTTGAAAGAGATGGGCATGCCCTTCCGCGAAAGCTAAATCTTAGGAGAGATTAAAGGTAATAATGGCGGCTAACGATACTATTTCCGATATGCTGACCCGCATCCGTAATGCGTTCATGGTTCAGCATGAAAATACAGTAGTCCCAATGACTCGCATGACTCGCAGTATTGCTGACGTGTTGAAGGACGAAGGTTTCATTGAAAACTACACCGAATCAGGAGAAGGCATTGGCAAACACCTTGTAATCTCCTTAAAGTACAAGGGCAGAAATCGCCAACCCATTATCCAGAAACTCCAACGGGTGAGTAAGCCTGGTCTTCGGGTCTACAGTAACCATAAAGATTTACCACGAGTCTTAGGTGGGATTGGAATTGCGATTATTTCAACTTCCAAAGGCGTAATGACGGATCGCCAAGCCCGAAAAGAAGGCATTGGTGGTGAAATTCTTTGCTACGTCTGGTAATCGTGGCTGAAGTTGATATCAGGAGAAAGAACAAATGTCTCGTATTGGTAAACGACCAATTCCCATCCCCGACAAAGTAACGGTTACCCTTGATGGTTCCACTGTTGCTGTGAAGGGGCCAAAGGGTTCCCTTGAGCGCACCCTGCCTGAAAAGGTTACCGTCGCCCAGGAGGATAACACCCTAGTTGTGTCCCCTGTAGACACTTCTCGGACTGCCCGTGAACGTCATGGCTTGTGCCGTACCCTCGTCGCCAACATGGTTGAAGGGGTATCCCAAGGATATTCCAAGAACCTGGAGATTGTTGGGGTTGGTTATCGCGCTCAGGTGCAGGGCAAAGTCCTCACCCTCAACGTTGGTTACAGTAAGCCTGTAGAAATGGAAATGCCTGAGGGTATTACCGCTGCTATGGGCGAAAAAAATACTCAAGTGATCATCTCTGGTATTGATAAAGAAGTCGTTGGCGACATCGCGGCTAAAGTCCGTGCCGTCAGACCGCCTGAGCCTTACAAAGGTAAAGGAATTCGCTACCAAGGTGAATACATCAGACGTAAAGCTGGTAAGACAGGTAAGAAATAGAGATGAAAGCAACTCGCAAACAACTCACCCAACGTCGTCATTTCCGTATTCGCCGTCGTGTCGAAGGGACTGGCGATCGTCCGAGATTAGCCGTTTTTCGTTCACACAAGCATATCTATGCCCAAGTCATTGATGATGAAAAACAGCACACACTAGTGTCTGCATCAACACTCGACAAAGACCTGAGCGGCAGCCTAACATCCGGTGGCAACATTGATGCCTCCACCGCTGTTGGGAACTTACTCGCAAAACGTGCCCTAGAAAAAGGAATCACAAAAGTCGTATTTGATCGCGGTGGAAACCTCTACCATGGTCGCGTAAAAGCCCTTGCGGAAGCCGCGCGAGAAGCTGGTCTAGACTTTTAAGCTGTTGATGCAATCATTAGGAAAGTAGTTATGGCAAAACGTCGCAAGTCATCCAAAAGCAAAGAAAAAGAAACAAATTGGCAGGAGCGAGTCATCCAGATTCGTCGCGTCAGCAAAGTTGTCAAGGGTGGTAAGAAACTAAGTTTTCGAGCCATCGTAGTCATTGGCAATGAGACTGGAAAGGTCGGTGTTGGCGTAGGGAAAGCTGGAGACGTAATCGGTGCTGTCCGTAAAGGCGTTGCCGATGCGAAAAAACACGTTGTTGACGTACCTTTGACGAAAACAAATACCATTACCCACCGTATTAACGGTCTTGCCGGTGGTGCCCGGGTCATGATGCGTCCCGCAGCCCCTGGTACTGGTGTAATTGCCGGTGGTGCAGTTCGTACTGTACTTGAGCTTGCTGGAGTTAAAAATATTTTAGCTAAGCAGCTCGGCTCTAAGAGTCCTCTTAACAATGCCCGTGCCACCATTGATGCCTTAGGCAGCCTACGCAGCTTCTCTGCCGTTGCCCAAGAACGTGGTGTTGCTATCGAGCGAATCTATGCTTGATCGTGTTTTGCTGCGGACAATAAAATAATTAACCCAGAAAGCAACCATGAAATTATCAGATATTTCTCCTAAAGAAGGCTCGAAAAAACGCCGTCGCCGTGTTGGTCGTGGCATTGCCGCTGGTCAAGGCGCGAGTTGCGGTTTTGGTATGCGTGGTCAAAAGTCTCGCTCTGGTACCGGTACCAAAGCAGGCTTTGAAGGTGGTCAAATGCCCCTTTATCGCCGCGTGCCTAAACTAAAACATTTTACAATTGTCAACCCCAAGCATTTCACCGTCATTAACGTTGGTAAGTTAGCAGACCTATCTGCTGGCACAGAAGTGACCCTTGAGACCTTAATGGACATGGGCATTATCACCAGCAACGATGGTCCTTTAAAAATCTTGGGCAATGGTGACATTGCCGTTGCATTGACTGTCAAGGCTACAGGCTTCACTGCCAATGCACGACAAAAAATCGAAACAGCCGGCGGTACTTGTGAAACCATCGGCGCATCCAAAGAATAGTTGAATTAAGTTAAAATTCGAGCTAACACTACTGTTTACTTGTTTTCCTATTCATCTGTTTCATCCCTACAAGGAACTTTATTATGGTCGTCAGTCGCGAAAAAACACCTACTGCACAAGAAACATTCATGCAGATGGCACAGGCTGCTGGATTGAGGGGGAGACTTCTTGTTACCCTTGGTCTGCTTGTTCTTGTTCGTCTAGGTGTTTTTATTCCCATTCCTGGCATTGATAGAGCTGCCTTGAGTGATGGAATTCAAAATTCACCCTTTTTGGGTTTTTTGGATGTATTTGCGGGCGGTGGTTTGTCTGCCGTTGGTATTTTTGCCCTAGGCATTTTGCCTTACATTAATGCGTCCATCATTATGCAGCTTATGACTGCCGCTATCCCTGCTTTGGAGGATATGCAAAAAAATGATGGAGAAGCAGGCAGAAGGAAGATTTCCCAAATAATTCGTTACGTTACTGTGGCTTGGGCAGCATTACAGAGTTTTGGTATTACGATCCAAATCTTAAAACCCTATGCTATTGACCAAAGTTTTACTTTTGTTCTAGGAACCACACTTGCTTTAACGGCTGGCTCTGTGTTCGTCATGTGGATTTCTGAATTGATCACGGAAAAAGGTCTTGGTAATGGTGCTTCTTTACTGATTTTTGTGAACATTGTGGCTGTTCTCCCCCGTACTCTGGGTAACACGATTGAGTTTGCTCAGACGGGTGGAAGAGCTGTGATTGCCAAAGTCATTCTTTTACTTTTGGTCTTTTTGATCATGATTGTTGGGATTGTCTTTGTGCAAGAGGGAACTCGTCGTATTCCGATTGTCTCTGCTCGTCGTCAGGTGGGTCGTAAGCTTTATCGGGAACGCACCAGTTATTTACCTCTTCGCCTGAATCAGGGCGGAGTAATGCCTATTATTTTTGCTTCTGCTGTCCTTGTTCTACCCTCTTCTCTGGTTGGTTTTGCTTCTGGGGAAGGTACTTTCAGCAACGTTTTGGTTGGGGTTACCAACTTTTTGCAACCAGGGAAAGTCCCCTATGTGATTGTTTATTTAACTCTCATTTTATTCTTCAGTTATTTTTATGCATCTTTGATCGTCAATCCGGTTGATATGTCACAAAATCTGAAGAAAATGGGGTCTAGTATTCCTGGCATCCGCCCTGGCAAGGCAACGAGTGAATATCTTGAGAGGGTCGTTAATCGCTTAACTTTACTCGGTGCAGTATTTCTGGGTTTGATTGCGACTGTTCCAACTTTTTTGGAGGGGGCAACGGGTGTTACGACTCTAAGGGGTTTCGGTGCGACGTCACTCTTGATTCTCGTTGGTGTTGCGATCGATACGGCGAAACAAATCCAAACCTACGTGATTTCCCAGCGCTATGAAGGCATGGTAAAGCAATAGTATTTTTGTTGCTCTTGAATCGATCTTTTCCGGAAGGATCGATTCTTTTTTGTCAGTACAGTCAAAGTGGATCGATACCTATGTCTCAAGGAAACGGAATTAGATTAATTTTTCTCGGTGCGCCTGGTGCTGGGAAGGGAACTCAAGCACAAATTTTGGCTGAAGTATGTGGGATTCCTCATATTTCAACCGGTGAAATTCTGAGGACTGCTATTAGCGAAAAGACTGAATTGGGTATCCAAGCACAGGGTTTCGTTGATAGGGGTGAGCTAGTTCCAGATGCTCTGATTCTGGATCTAATTCGTGAAAGGCTAGGGCAGTCTGACACGGAAAAAGGATGGATTTTAGATGGTTTTCCTCGTAATGTCAGTCAAGCAAAATTCTTGAATTCACTACTCGCTGAGTTGAATCAAAATTGTAATGTTGCGCTCAACCTGGAGGTTTCTGACGAGGCTTTAATTAAGCGCCTTCTGGGGCGTGGTCGCCAAGATGACAATGAGGTGACTATTGGTCGCCGTTTGGAAGTCTATCGTGAACAGACAGCTCCAGTGATTGATTTTTATCACAATGAAGGCTTGCTCAAGTCTATTGATGGCGATCGCCCGATGGAAGATGTCACTGCTGCCCTGAAAGCCTGTGTTTCAGTTTAGGCATGACTCAACAGCTAACCGATGTTATTTAAGGAGATTGATTCGTTTTGTCTAAACAAGATCTAATTGAAATGGAGGGCACGGTTACCGAGTCTCTACCAAATGCTATGTTTCGTGTCGATCTTGACAATGGTTTTAACGTATTAGCTCATATCTCTGGCAAAATTCGTCGAAACTACATCAAAATTCTTCCCGGCGATCGCGTCAAAGTAGAGCTGACCCCTTACGACCTGACCAAAGGAAGAATTACCTACCGTCTAC
>JBIKYI010000147.1:0-6590 GCA_044355355.1 Limnothrix sp.
GAAAGGGGCTGTAAATCTTCACTGGTAAAACGTGCCAATGTCCCTGGCGATCGCCGTCCCACCGCCGCCGTTGCCCCAAATTGCAGCTTAGCCGAAGCCATTGCCTGCCGGACAGATGCCGCACAAGAATAGGTCGCCAAATAGCCTTCCGGCGCTAAGCACTGACTAATTAACTGAAAAAATTCCACCGTCCAAAGCTGGGGACATTTCGGTGGCGAAAAGGGATCGAGAAAAATAGCATCAGCTTGAAAATTCTGGGCGATCGCCTGTTGAATAGTTTGTCGAGCATCGCCAATCAATAACTGTGCTTGGAGGCGTGGCGTTGCAATAGTTAAATCTCGGCTCAACTGCCCCAGCAAATCCGCAACCTCGGCAGACCAAGGACTTAAAACATTTTGCTCATAACTATCTGTGGCGATCGCCAAATCCCGTTCCAGCGCGATCAATGTCACCCGACAATCGGGATTAATCCGCCAAATTTCTGTTAAAGCCGCAGCGGTATTATGCCCTAATCCGTAACAAATATCGAGCAAACAAATTCTTGATTTAAGCCTTGCTTGATCCGCAATGCGACAGGGAATTAAAAACTTTTCCTCCGCCTCTCGTTTTGCCCCAGCAGCAGAATGAAAATGCTCCTGAAATTCTTCCGAAAAAAAGGTAAAAGAGCCATCCTCAGTTAGTGTTGGCGTAGATTTTGGCGCAAAATTTTTCATAAATGATGAGTTAACCTTGATCTCATTTATCGTCATTCCCAATAAGAATAAAACACTATTTGCCGAAAGTTTCTCTTGCCTCCCTTTCTAAGGGAGGTGCCGAAGGCGGAGGGATCACAGATTCTCAAACTTAACAGACTAAATATTTAAAAACTGCTCAATTTTAGTTTGCCAAAGTTTTAGATCAACTAGTTCAATATTTTTTTCTAGCAATGGCTCAGGGTCAACAATATTGTTATAACCCCAATTCGCAAGAAACAATTGTAGTGAATCTAATGTGTTTTCTTGACGAACTTTTTCTAGGGTTTCGAGACGATCTTCAATGAACCAAAATTTTTCAAGATCAGGAGAAAATAACTGGCATAATATTTGGGTTTTTGACTGTTTTTGCTCTTTGCCCAAAATATTTTCTAAAGGCAAATAAATACCCTGTTCTCTTAATAACTGATCTGTAAATCTAGCTTCCTTAGTGGTAATAATATAAACCGTTGTGGATGGGTCGGCTAAAAGTTTTTGTAAACAGTCAACCATGCCGTCATAAAACTGATGTAATGACAACCAAGCTACTAAATTACCTGTAATTTGGCGATCGCGCACCTGGTCAAGGGTTACCATTAACTGAGCTTGGGTTAAGCCTGTTTCAATCAGGATTTCGCTGAGAACACCTTGCCAATTAGAGTGGATTTCAGCGGGGGAAATATTCTGCAATAAAGCATGAATTAATACCAACATTTCCCAACCTATTTCGATCACAGGACGTAGATCGTAGAAGGTTTGGCGAATGGATTCAGCCGCATCTAAAGACCCGGTAAATTGCCAAGCGGACTGGTAGGCAAGCAGCGATGAATGGAAATATTCA
Organism: Limnothrix sp.; assembly: GCA_044355355.1. Lineage (GTDB taxonomy): Bacteria > Cyanobacteriota > Cyanobacteriia > Cyanobacteriales > MRBY01 > MRBY01. Next base: position 1,573 of record JBIKYI010000147.1, read on the forward strand.
GCCAGTCCGTTACACAGCACCCCATCAAAATCGAAAGCAATAATACGCTTTGTCATTAATTTATTATTAATCTGTCATTTAATCTGGTATTTGCGCTTTCATTCGTTCCAGAGTCAAATTCATTTGGTCAAACATTTGTTGGGGAGTCATGCCAAATTGACCGAGTTGGGTCTTCATTTGTTCGACTGCCATTTGTGCCATAAAATCATCGGATAGTTCGAAGCGCTTCATGAAGATCTTGTAGCGATCCATGATGCTTTCCATCTGATCAATGTACATTTTTTTGCCTTCACGGTCGAACTTACCGAAATCACTACCTAATTGGATAAGGCTTTGATAGTCGGTGAACAGGCTCTGCGCTTCCTGCTGAACAATCTCTGAATCAAAAAATCCCATGTTCTCCCTTCCGTTGGATTGGTAATGAATGGACTTGGCTTACTATTAAGAACGAGATGGATGTCTCTCCCTTGATTTTAATGGAGGCATCAGTCACCGCAAAGTATGGTTTTCCGCATCCAAATCCTATGAAACAGGCGATCGCCCAAGTGCTTAACAAACCAAAAGACCGCAAAATAGCTATAGGTTTAGCCCTTGCGGGTTCAGTCACCCCATTGGCGGGAATCCATAAATTCTATGTCGGACAACCCGTTTGGGGCGTTGTTTACTTCCTGCTCTGGTCTACCCCCATCCCCCAAATTGCCTGTGCGATCGAAGCCGTTTGGTATCTCCTCCAAGACTTTGACAGCTTCCAAGAAAAATTCAGCCTTGCCACTACCACCACGGATCAGACCCTCGCCCAAGCCCAACAAACCACGGCGATCGCCACCGCCCTCAGGGAACTAGAAAAACTACGTACCGAAGGACTCATCACCGAATACGAATTTGAACAAAAGCGACGCAAATTAATTAATTAATTAGATGCATCAACATCGAGTCAATACTTACGAGTTAATACGTAATAATTTGCCGACTTTCCGTTAAGGAATTCCTATTGTCAACAGAAAAAATCACGGAAGAAGGTGATCTTCATCTAATCTTCATATAGACTTCACACAAAATATATGTTTTTCCCCGTAAGTAGCGACAAAGCACCTAAGTGCATTCTGGGGTCAGCAGTATAATGTTCGGTGAAGATAAACTTATTACTTAGTGATTTGCGATCTAGAGCTTGCATAAAGTTTTCGTGCAGAACCTAAGTGATTCCATGGTGAACATCAGCAAGGATTAAATTTATCAGCGAAGTAACCACAATGGTTATGAAGTCAATTCAAAGGTTTCCATAGTAATTTCTTCTGAAAAATCCAGACACAAAACGGAATTCCCAGAAACTTACTACCCAAAGTCTTTGGTTGTCCCATCTAAATATTTAAGGTTCTGACCGCTGTTAGATCCTGAAAATTGTTCACCACCACCCGGCAAAACTCTAGATTTTGGAGAATCGAAATCCCATGAAAAACTTAATCGCAAAAGCTGGAGTAATTGCTGCCAGCTCCGTACTACTCACAACAGCAGTCTCTGTTGGCAAAGCCCAGGCACTTGACTTAACGGCTTCACAGGTCGGCTCTCTCTATTTTTGTGAAATAGGTTGCTTGGATCGCAACACAGGAGGAGCCGCGACAAATTATGTTGATATAAATCCTACTCCTGGTGATGTTGGTGAATTTGTTAACGGTGAAGTACGCACCTTTGCTGAGTACGATCTAAGTTCATTTGCCGATATTTATGCCAATGATTTACTCAATGGTACTGATCAGTTTATCAATTTAGAATTTGCTTTGGGATTTGACATCTTCTCCGATATCGGTTCTGGTGACATTGGTTCTACCAACGGTGGTGCAACAGATGCTTCCGCCTATGAAGGTCTAGTGAACGTTTTTTGGTACTTGAACTCTGCTCCCTTTGGAAGTAGCGTATTTGGTAGTCCCCTTATCTTTGATCCTGTGATTGGTGGGATTTTTAATCCTTTGTATTCTTTCGATACCAATGACTACAGTGCTGGCGATCGCATTGCCTTCGATGTCACAAGTTTAGTTCACTTGTTAATCACTAACGGTGTTAGTTCCTTCGGCATTCTGTTAGATGCAGACATCGCCGATGCTGGTTCCTGTGGTCCCATCAACGGTGCAACTCGCCAACTCTGTTCCGGAACGCAATTCAATAACTTTGACGTAGCAATTCCTACACCTGCAGCAATCCTCCCCACCTTGATTGGTTTTGCCTCTGCCGCCTTCCGTAAGAAAAAGCAAGAAGAAGAAATGAACGCATAGAATCAGCTTGCATTTTTAACTTCCTAGTTCGTTGCTACAAAGTTGAGAAAAATATTGAACAGAGAGAGTTTGGGGATCAATTCCAGGCTCTCTTTTTGTTGCAATAAAGTTCTTGCACAAGTGATTAAAAGCTTAGGGGATGACAAGATATCTGGAACCCTCTCTCAGCAAAGGTTGTAAGCCTTTACAGAGCTTGAAGATTTATTCGGACTTTTGGCTCCAATTGATAAAACATCCCTGGCGAGATGTCTGTCCCCCCATTTTGTCGTCAAAATTCAATTATTGGCGTTAATCAATGTTCTGTTTTTTTAAAGTCTGTGACACCCAGAGACTTTGCTGCACAAGCATTACAGCCTGCTTGTCATCCCCTAAGGAAAAAGGTGGCGAAGTTGAAAGACTAAGCCTATCAAAGGATGGCATGGACATTTCCACCGCCACAATCTGCGGAGAACGACCAGCAATTCACATAGTCGGTTAAAGATTCCTCAATTGAAATTGAAAACCTTTAAATGGGGCAAACTACTGAATCGCACCACATTGCGCTGTTGTCCAGCTACTTTCATAAGTTGCGTTTGTAATTGCATCCAGTTGTTGAGCCTTAACCGCGTAACAGTATCTATTATTGTTACTTGCTTTATCGCTGTTGGCAGGATTGTTGTAAGTTCTTGTTCCTGTTGGAGTAACATTTTCTGCACCCGGAGCGGTTGCGGGATCACAAGTCGAGCCAGTGGTTTGACAACGCCTTAAAACATAGGTGGCAGAATTTGTCCAATTTGTAGAAGATACATCAGTCCAAGTTATTACTGGCTGTTTACTCGTTGCTGAAGTTAGCGTTAAAGTCGGTGTATTGACGAGAGTCGGGTAGTTCCAAGTCAACTTAGTGGTTTGAGTACAGGGTTGCGTAAGTGCAGCGTTACCTGTTGCCATGTTAGTTACGTCCGTTGTACCCAGCTCTAATATTGAGAGGACTTGCAGCGCAAAGCTCGAGTTGAGGTTAACAAAAGTAGTAGTCCCCGTAAAGTTTATTTTTGCTCGCAGGGCAAGCCGTTTTGTTTCTGTTGAAGAGTCCTGTTTAGTCGCATCTTTAATTGTTCCCAAACCAAAATCTGCAGTATTCAAGGTACATTTTAGAGGCTCTGGAGTACCACATTGCACTGTACTGTAATCACCAACTTGAGTATCATTTGACCCTCGGATCGAGTAACAGAAACGAAAACCATCGGCTGGCGTTGAAGTCTCGTTAAAGGTGGTGCTAGTGCCATTATCAATGACTACTTTGTTAGCATCAGTCGAAGGAGTACAAGTTGTACCAGTGGTTGTACAACGGTTGACCTCGTAGTACAACATACCACTAGCTCCAGTCCAAGTTACACCTTGGGGCTTCGAGCCAGATGGGAGGGTTCCCCAGGTGATCGTCCAGTTGTTCTTGAAGGTCTTAGCGACGTTTATTGCACCACAAACTGTATCCGATGCTGTTGAATTCCCCTGAGAATTCTTGGAAATGACCGCATAGCAAAATGCCGTATTATCGGCTGGAGTGGTGTTTGTGCCATTTGTTGCTTGATACCAGGGGACATTTTCATCGAACTCAGCGCCACTGGTAGCGATAAAAGAAGATACCAAATTCGCGCTATTACTCGTATCGACGGTACAGTTACTAGCACCCACAGTCGTTTGACAACGATAAACATCATATTGGTAGGCGCTTGTCTCACGTGTCCATTTTAAGGCGGGGACAAATGCGCCTGTTTCTGTAGCAAGCTTGGTGAGATCGGCGGGATCAACTGCCGAGAGGTTGCTGATCGCCGTGGGAGCAGCAGCAGGATTAATGATCGTACAAACAGTGTTACTTAAAAAAACGCTTTCGACAGTACTATCCACATTCCTTGCCTTGACTGCAAAACAATTGCGTTGTCCTGTAGGTGGCGCAGTAGTAACTGTATATTGCGGAGAGTTCCCAAGAACATTACTTTCCAATAAGGTTCCGGTACCGACGGAAGGGAGGGCGGGATTACAATCGACAATAGGGTCAGCGGTTGAGCATTGATAAACCTGGTAAGATTGTGCCCCCAGTACGACATCCCATTCCAAGCTCGGAGTGAGGGAATAGGTTGGTGTTGCACTAGTAAAGGAAATAACGGGCGCATCTAAGCTAGGGGTAATACTACGGGAAATGGTGTCTGTATCTACTGCTAATACCTCTGAAGTCCCGTTCGTCCCAGTTAGGTCTTTGATCTCTCCAAATAAAGCAATATTTGTACTATAGGAAGGTGAACCGTTCACGGAATTAACTTTTTTGATGCAAGCTTGAAAGCCCCCTGTACCAGTAAATGGAGAGTTTAGTGCGGCTGTGGAGGTGGATGCAGTTGCGCCAGTACAAGCGAAATTAGCGCTGGTAATGGTGTTTTCTGTCAGACTATCTACAAGAACTTGTGCTGTGTTGTTGCCAATATCGTCACCCTCAGAATCCTGTATTCTCATGAGGACTTTGGGACCACGCCAGGGATTACTGGCTGTTTGTAAGTAGTAGCGAATTGTTTTGGGTGTTGTGTCGTCGATGCTGCTGAAGTAGGTCAGCACTAAAACTTTTTCTGTCACGCCATCGCCAGTCATGTCTTCGTCTTTGATCTCGGCAATGCGAGATTTCTTCAGGTCTTCATTGATGTAGTCTGCGGCGCGGTTTAACTGGTCTTTAAGATCGTTTTTGGCGGCGGAGGTATTGCTATTCGACAATAGGGCAACTAAGCCTGT
>JBIKYI010000148.1:0-6575 GCA_044355355.1 Limnothrix sp.
CAGAGGCTGATCGTATTTTCACGGTGCTGATGGGCGATCGCGTGGCTCCCCGTCGCGAATTTATTGAGACCAACGCACCGAAATTGAACATGATGGATCTCGATATTTAGGGATAGATATTGCACCAGCAAGATGCTTTTTGATGGGCAATTAATTCACTATTAGATGATTAATTTAGCCACCCATGAGTTTTAGGGTGGTCTATTTGTTTATCTATATTTCAATATATTGATATTTCGTTAGCCACTATTTCTGCAGCAAAAATCCTTGCTTACAATGAAGTTATAAGCTTCCCCTCACACCCTCATTATATTTGGGCTGGTTATCATGAAATCCTGGATCTATGGGGCACTCGCCGCTGCCCTGCTACCTTTGACTGTGGCTGTCCGTCCTGCCGCTGCCCAAAATTATTTCGGGGCTATTTTTTACTCTCCAAGCACGAGAATGTATGGCTATTCCTACGACTATCGAAACTCCCGTGCTGCCATGGATGCCGCCGAAAACGAATGTAATGAATATTCCAATTGGGCTGGAGATTGCACCTATTTAGTCCAGTTCCGTAACGCCTGTGGTTCCCTTGCCACTGCCCCCGATGGTAGCTATGGTTCTGGCTGGGGTGAAGATGCCGATACAGCAGAATATTACGCCCTAGATACCTGTGATCAATATGGCTATGGCTGCGAGGTGGTGGAGACGATCTGTACTACTGGTGCTTCTTGGTAGTAGCACTTAGCGTAAAACCCTTCGCGTAAAGTTCTCACTGGTTCCCTGACATGAAGGCGACAATCTTGGCGATATCTTAATCTATGAAAATAACCAGACAAAAAACTGCTTTGGGTTTAAGCCTCATACTGGGAATGATTTCCTCTTCGGCGATCGCCACCGCAGAAACCATCACTCCTCCCCCAGAACAGAACTGCGCCATCAGTTCAAACGAGTTAGTCTTCGACGAAGTTCTTAGGGAGACCATCCAGCAATATCAGCAAATTAACCAGTTAACCTGTGAAAATCGCTGGGAAGAAGCCACTGCCCTCATGCATCAGATGGTCTCAGAACGGGGTGAGAATGAATGTCCCCTCTGTCTCTTCGCATTGCCACTGGGCGAGGCTCAGGCAGCAAAAGAAGAATGGCGACAGGCTTTTGACACCTATAATTACGCCCTGTCAAATACCTCCATTTTGGATGGTATGGAATACGATGTCTTTGGTTATCAGTTGGTCGCCTATGACCGCATTGATGATGCGTTGGCTGCCTTTCAATCATTAGCCACCCATCTCGGACATCAAGAACCTAGTCACCAGCAAGCCTTTGCCTATGTCCGTCTGGGGGATTCTTTGTTCACCATGGGTCATTGGGATACTGCCCAAACCGCCTATGAAACAGCGCTTCAGTTCAATCCTAACGAACCCTTTGCCTATGAAGGATTGGGCTTAGTCTGGATGGGTAAAGAGGAATGGACACAGGCGATCGCCGCCTTTGAAAAAACCCTTGAATTACACCCCACCCTCACAGAACCTGCCGCATATATTCAACAAATTCACCAATATCTAGATCAACTCAATCAATAAATTCATTAAATGATTTGATCCATTAAACTTTATTGATGGGCACAAAAAATAAGCCCCTAAAATCAGCCACAACAATTACCTTGCCGTTGGCGATTTTGCTAAGAGTAAACCTTCATCAAAGACAGTACCTTCCGTATCAATGCCGCTGATTTTAAGATAATCCAGATAGACATCATAGGCAGCAAAACTTAATTTATTCGTCGAATATTTTGTCCAATCAGAATGACCCACATGACGAATTTCTGCTCCTGCTCCACAAGTCACATAAGTAGTTCCATTAATCGATTTAGTCCGTTCATAATTATGATCATGACCGTTGACATATAACTGCACATTGTACTTTTGAAACAGAGGTGTCAGCGTTTTAATTAAATTTTCATTGCTTCCATGGCGACCAGAAGAATAAACAGGGTGATGTGCAAACACAATTTTCCAAGTCGCTTGACTCGCTGTTAACTCTTTCTCTAACCAATCTAATTGAGTCTGCCAGTCTTCAATCTGATTCGTATCTAAAGCAAAAAATTGTAGATTTGCTTTGGTGAAGGTATAGTATCTTCCCTGCATGTTAAAGGTAGGATAATCGAGTTCATCTAAACCTTCATGGGTTCTGATATCGTGGTTGCCCAAACAAGCATAAAATTTGACATCCTTGTCTAACAATGGCTGATAAACATCCTTAAAAACACGATCTATCTTGCGAATATCGCCATCAGTGTAAATATTATCCCCAGCTAACAGGACTAAACTGTAGGGAAACTTTTGTAGATAGTTCTCCATGGATTTAGCGACGGCATACTCGTTGTCACCACCTGTGCCTGTGTCGCCTACGGAGATAAAGCGAAATAATAGTTCTTTACCTGCTAATGTTTCGGCGATCGCCTCTTCTTTAGCAATAATTCGATTTTTCCGACGCAGCCACTTTAAACCAATAAGACCTGAAGAGACGGCACTGACTCCGGCTAAAAATAAAAACTGACGGCGTTTTAGCTTCATGTTTAAGCTTTAGATTAATATTTAGATCAACCCTACATTCACCTGATATGAGATTCACTTAATCGATCAATGAAAAAGTTGAAATCTTATGGCTTTTATATTAGGTAACTTGCAAGTTTAAGAAACATCTAGACTATTGCCTAAAACATTACTGTCTGAACAGTCTAGAGGTCTGATCGAGTCTAACAGATTTAATTCAATTGAGACGATTACATCCAAACGAAATTATCTAAAATTAAACCGACTCAAACCCCTAGCAAAACAAGATCAATCTTTAATAACTATTCTGTTAATCGTGCATAGCGCGAGCTAATTCAGCAGCAACTAAAGGACGAGAGAACTGTGGTGGGGGCAGTTCACCATTACGTAACATTTCCCGCACCTTCGTGCCAGACAAGTGAATCCGATCCTCTGGACCACTGGGACTGGTTTTAGAAGTCGCCATTTGGTCGGTTTTCTTACAGTAGAAGGCGTGTTCAAACTTCATCGGAGTAATCCCTAAAGCCAGGGGATCAAACTCATCAAAGATTTCCTGGGCATCGTAAGTGCCGTAATAATCACCGACTCCAGCATGGTCACGACCGACGATGAAGTGGGTACAGCCATAATTTTTACGGATGAGGGCATGGAAAATGGCTTCCCGGGGACCCGCGTAACGCATTGCCGAAGGATTGATCGCCAAAATTACGCGCTCTTGGGGGAAGTAGTTTGCCAGCATAATTTCATAGCAGCGCATCCGGACATCGGCGGGAATGTCATCGCTCTTGGTTGCGCCAACGAGGGGATGGAGAAACAAACCATCGACGGTTTCCATGGCACATTTGATGATGTATTCATGGGCGCGGTGGATGGGGTTCCGGGTTTGGAAGCCGACCACGGTTTTCCAGCCACGTTCTTGGAAGGCGGCACGGGAAGCGGCGGGATCGATTTGGTAGGGGGGGAAGAGGGGATGGGGATCCCGCTCTAGCAACCAGACGGGACCCGCGAGATTAACTGCGCCTTGTTCATAGACAACCTTTACACCGGGGTGTTTTTCGTCGTCGGTGCGGTAGACGTTGATCGCTTCGTGGGCTTTGTTGTAGTGGTATTTCTGGGTGAGTTCGAGTACGCCAATAAAACGACCGTTGGCATCGTCTAGGCGGATCCAGTTGCCTTCTTTGAGGGGGGCAGCAATCTCTTCGGAGACGGACAGGGTAACGGGTACAGACCAGGGTAGTCCGTTGCTGAGGTGCATGTCTTCGACCACGAGTTCGTAGTCTTTTTGCTCCATGAAGCCTTTGAGGGGACTAAAGCCGCCGATCGCAATCATTTCGAGGTCGGATTGGGCACGGGCATCGAGGGTAATGCGGGGCAGGGTATCGGCTTGGGCGAGAAATTCTTGTTTCTCTGCTTCTGAGGCAATTCTGTTGATTAATTGTCCACCGTGGGGGGCAATTAGACCGGATGGGCTACTCATAGGATTTTGTATCAAAACATGTTTGTCTTCCGGTGTTCAGTCTATCAGTTTCTGTTGTAGATGTTCTGTGGTCGATGTTGTTGGGGGGGCTGGCGATCGCCATCAGAGTACTGGCAGATTTGAGATAGGAAATGGGAGACGGCAATATTAAGTGAAAATAAAGACCAATAATTTGCTAGTTTGGGGCATGGTGGTTTGCCTTTAGGGCAATTGGTTACCATTTTTTAGGCAGAGATAGGCAGAAATACCATGTTTCCCTGGCGTAATTGGGGGATTTTGCGGTCGTTTGGACAGTTCAGTCTCAATCGTAATTATCTGATTTTAGAAGCCTGCATCATTGGGATTGTTTCGGGTCTCTCGGCGTTGTTTCTAAAGCATGGGATTAATGCCTTGGGGAGCTACCGGGTGGCGTTGAGTCATCAATATGGGGCTTGGTTTGTGTTGCCTTTGTTTGGTCTGGTCTGTGGTGGTCTGGCGGGCTATGTTTTAGAGAATTTTTCGCCGGAAGCGAAGGGGGGCGGGGTTCCCCAGGTGAAGGTGGTCTTGGCTCGGTTTCCTTTACCTTTGTCCTGGAAGGTGGCGATCGCCAAATCCATTGGCACAATTTTGGTGCTAGGGGGCGGCTTAACCCTGGGGCGACGGGGACCGAGTGTACATATCGGGGCAGCTTTGGCAGCGCAACTGAGTCAGTGGGTTCCCACAACGCCGGAACATCGACGGCAGATGATCGCGGCAGGGGCAGCGGCAGGGCTGGCAGCGGGTTTTAATACACCGATCGCCGGGGTGCTGTTCGTGGTGGAAGAGTTAATGCGGGATATGTCCGGGCTAACACTCGAAACGGCGATCGTGGCTTCCTTTACCGGGTCGGTGGTCTCGCGCTGGTTTGGGACGGCGGATTTAAATTTGCCTGGGGAATTACTCCAGGCGGGCAACCAAAGTCATTTTTCAGTGACCGAAATACCGCTGTACCTCATTTTGGGGATTTTAGCGGGGGCATTGGGGGCATTGTTTAATCGGGGCATCCTGATGATGCTGAACTTTAATCGTCAGTTGCGCCTTTCCCTGACGGTGCGGATGGCAATGACCAGCATGATTTCAGGACTTGTGATTGCCTTTTTACCTGCCTTTTTTCGGGATAATGCCGGACTACGGGATTTTCTCTTGACGGGGGATGCGGGTTGGCAAATCATTGCGATCGCCTTCGTTGCCCATTTTGGTCTGAGTCTACTTGCCTACGGTTCCGGTGCGCCCGGTGGTCTCTTCGCCCCGACCCTCGTTCTCGGCACTGCCCTCGGTTACCTCGTTGGTTTTTGCGCCGAAGCCATCCTCCCCGAAGCCTCCCAACATACCTATGCCCTAGCGGGAATGGGCGCTTTTTTTACCGGAGTAGCCAGGGTTCCCGTCACTGCCATCGTGATCGTATTTGAGCTAACCACCGATTTTAATTTGGTGTTACCCCTAATGCTCGCCTCCGTCACCGCCTTAATTGTGGGGGAAAAAGTCTTTAAAGGCTCCATCTATGAACATCTCCTCGAAGCCAGTGGCATTCAATTACAGGAAGAAAACCAGTCCCAGGTTTTAATGGATCTGACCGCTGCCCAGGTGATGCAGTCGGAAGTAGAAACCTTGGACAGTAATCTCACATTGGATCGGTTGATGCCCATTTTGTCCCAGTCCTCCCACCGTGGTTTTCCGGTTCTGGAGAAGGGAAAACTAGTGGGGGTACTGACCCAGGGGGATCTTGCCCAAGTGCCCTCCCAGGGGGAAAAAATCACGGTGGCACAAATCATGCAACGCAAAATTATTACCGTTGCGCCCCAGGCTCCCCTCAGTGATGTGTTGTATTTGCTCAATCGCTATAAAATTTCCCGGTTACCCGTGGTGGAACAGCAGGTTTTACGGGGTATCATTACGCGTTCGGATATTATTCGGGCGGAAGCGCAGCAGCTTTTAGGGAATGATCAACAGGCTCAACGGCTCCAGTCACCGAGTTATTGTGTGTACCAAACCCAGGATATTGACCGTAAACAGCCGAAGCTTTGGGTGGCTATTTCTAATCCCAACACGGCGGAAGCCCTCCTGAGTGTGGCGGCGGCGATCGCCAAGACCAAAAATGCGGTGGTATCCTGCTTCCACATCATTGAAGTTTCTGCCCCCTGTCCCCTGCCGGAAACTGCCATTAATACCGTGCCCGAACGGCAGTTAATGCAACGTTTAGAGCGCTTTGGGCATCGTCTAGGGGTCTCCATTCACACGCGGATTATTTTGGCGCACGATGTGGGTGGGGTGATGTTACAGCAAGTCGCACCGACGGATTTGGGCTTGATCCTGGGCTGGCAGGGCGATCGCCTCCATGCGGGTCAATTATTTGGCAGTGTCGTGGAATTTCTCGTCAAAGAAGCCCCCTGCGATGTGATGCTCATTAAAACCAGCCATGCCCATCCACTGAAATTTCTCCAGGCTCCCCAAAAACCGCGCCTCAGAACCCTCTGCTCCATGTCTGGCGGAGCGAACGCCCAACGCGCCTTAGATTTCCTCCCCGCCCTATTACACCTCAC
>JBIKYI010000149.1:0-6534 GCA_044355355.1 Limnothrix sp.
CCTCCCGCCAGTTGAGCGATCGCCTGTCCCTGTGCCAAAATCGCATCCAAATTAACGTTATCCAACCGCCCCCGCACATCAAAGGAGCCATTACTCGGCGCTTTGTCCACATAACGAGCCAATTGCGGCGAAAAACTGACCACATTAAGCTGCTTCAATTCCGCTCGGCTATACCATTCCCCCCCAGCCACTGCCACATTATTCGTCTGGATCGCCCCATTACCATTCGCCAGGGTTAAACGCCCCTGACCCTTCACCTCCACCGTATCCAGACTGACATTTTCGAGGCTGCCCCCCGCCACAAATTGTCCGCCATAGGTTGCGACAACGGGCGGTAGATCCGGCGCTAAACGGTTTAGCTCTAAGCCTTCTAGGGTGACATCACTACGCCAGGTGTCATTGGCAAGCTGAATATTCCGGGCGATCGCCTGCCCCCCCGCAAAATTACTCCGTGCCGTCCCCGTCACTTCCAGTGGCGAACCCTTTTCCTTCTCAAACGCCCCCGTCGCGAAAAACTCACCATTAACCAAACTTTTTTGCAAGAAAATCGGCAATTCATCCTTCGATAATTGCGCCATCCGTAAGCCCCTCGCCTCCGCCGGGGTTTGCCAACGATCAAGCGTGACCTTTAAATCCGTCGCCGTCACCAGTCCCCCTGCCACCGGAACCACCGCCGTTCCCGACACTACAAACGCTTCTGGTTTTTCGATGGTTGCCTTAAACTTCAGATCCGCCATACCAATGCCCAACTCAACCGGAGTCGCAATTTGATACAGTTGTGCCAGGGCATTCGTGGGTAAATTACTCCCTGTAAACGCAATATCGATCGCCCCCGCTGGCAATTTTTCCGTTGGCAACTGAATCAAACCCTGCCCCTGGAACTGTCCCCCCAAGGTCGGTTGCGCCACAAACTTTTGCAGCACGAACTGATTCCCAATGACCGCCAGAGTGCCTTGGAAGCGGTCCATCTTGATCCGGTCAACCAACAGCGGCTCATGGTTCACTGCATCGATCAACGATTGGGGATTTTCAAGCTCCCCCGTCACCGACACCAAAGCCCGTAGTTGACCCTCCAGCACAAATTCCGGTTTTGCCAACTCGAAGGTATCCAAAACATCGGCGATCGCCACGGGTTCTGATAGCAATTTCCCCTGAAAACCCTTGATGAGATCAATCGTCAAATTGCCCGCTAACTTGATCGCGCCGAGGCTACCCGATAGCTCATTAAAAGTCAGTTGCTGATCCTTAAAGGTAATCCGACTGTCCGCCCCAGCAATGGGTTTGGCGAGGGTCGGTAAATTAAGCTGGACTCCCTTGGCGATCACTTCCCCCTGCCAATCCGCAATATCGCCCCCGTCGAGATTAAGTTTTAACTGTCCATCCACCAAGCCCTGCACCAAAGTAAATGGCAAAGGTAACAGATCAGTGACTGTCGAGATCGGCATTTTCTTGGCGCGTAAATCAAGGGCGATCGCCTCCGTCGCATCATTGATCGAGCCAATCACCTCCAGCTCACCCCCCTTGGCTAATTCACCATCGAGATCAAACTGCACCACCGGACTATGGGGCGTTAACGTGATCTCCCCATACGGCACATTCAGTTCAATGGGCGACTTCAACGTGCCTGACTCCGAACGGGTCAGCACCGTTAGAGCAGCATTTTTGAGCTTGATCGTCTTAACTTCCACCTCGATCAAATCATCTTTATTATCCGGTGGCGCAATGTCGAGACTGACCCATTTATTATCCCGATCCTGCTCAATGTAAATTTGCGGATTAACCAGGGTGATCTGGAGATCCAGGCGACGGGTCAGCAGCAACTTCCAGAGATCAAAATCAACGATCGCCGATTGCAGAATAAGACGATCTGATCCACGATCCTCATCCGTTGCGGGCATTTCCGAATAACCAATGCGAATCCCCCCCGGCGAAAAGGCTTGCACATTCCCCAGCTTGAGGGGACGATTAATGGTTTTTGTTAACTGCTTTGGGATCTGTGGCGCAAGTTTACTGTAGATAAAATACCTGGCATAGCCTAATCCCCCCGTCACCACGATGAGCGCAGCAACGCTCAACCCCACCAACAGACGCTTCTTTTGGTTAGGTGGCGCTTTTAGTGCGGTAGATGCTTCGGTAGAGTTACTGGGGTTGGGTTCTTGTGGATTCATGAACCGGGAAAGATGCAGGTTTTTGGGTTAATCATAGATAGATGTCCAGGGAAAGATGGTGTTTTTCTGCTTTTAGTTATGAAAGTCAAGGTGATTGTTAAGCCCAATGCTAGGCGACAGGAAGTCACGAAAATGCCTGATGACAGTCTACTGGTGTATCTGCGATCGCCCCCCGTGGACGGCAAAGCCAATGCAGAATTAATTGAGGTGTTAGCGAAATTCTATGGGGTGCGGCGATCGCGCATCGCTATCCTCCAGGGTACAACTGCCCGCCATAAACTTGTCGAGATTGATAACTAGGAAGCATGACGTAGCAGGGTTAGAAATATGTCTGATCTCGCTCTGCCTACACACAACTGGTCACAAAAAAAGAGAAGCGGGTTGGCTTCTCTCGGATGGTGTGTCGGACAAAATCTTTGATTGTGAATCTCGTTTGACTGAAATTTGGCAGAGACTTTGCAACTTAAACTTAGCGTCTGACGTTTCTTGCCATACCCATAAATTCGGTCATATTTACGCCGGGACGACGACGGGTAGCTTTGTTACCTGCCTGCACAAGGTAATTGTCCGCAAATGTGCCCACTGCGGCAGCTTCGCCTGTAGTCGATGCCGAGTATGCCTGGAGCGCCGCAGCAATGATCGTGCTGGGATCTACATAGCTTGCTGGAGCAGGGGTGGTGGTGGTGGCGATCGCCTCTGCACCCTCAACCGCTGCTGTTTTTTCTGCAATGGTCGGGGCGAATTCTGCCGGAGTCTCTACAGCACCAGCACCTTCGGGGATTGCCATGAAAAATTCATCTTCTTTCTTTTTAAAAATTTTGCCAAGCATGAGCAAGCTCCTTCAGAGATAATAAAAACGTTTGTTAAACTCCCCACCCTGTCTGGTCTCTTAGGGGGGAATGGTTAAGTTACGCTGATTCTATTGATTAAGTTTTGTTAAGTCAAGGAAATCCTTGCCTTGCTGGGCTTTTTGAGTATTTATAACTATTGAGCTAGGCTAAAAATAATAAAACAGCAAGATCAAATGAGAGGGGCAGGGCGATCGCCATGGCACAGGTAAGGGAAATTTTAGGGGCAATGCCGGGTAATCCTTTGCAGGGACTGGAGGGGGCAGATCGGCTGTGGTCTCAATGGCGCAATGGGGCAATTCCTAAGGCGGAAATGGTACGGCAAACATCGGCAAGTTGTGGCGATTATGACTGTGATGTGGTGGTTTGCGGTGGTACGTTGGGCTTGCTGTTGGCGGCGGGACTCCAGCGGCGCGGTTGGCAGGTGGTCATCCTCGAAAGGGGGATTTTGCAGGGCAGGGAGCAGGAATGGAATATTTCGCGGACGGAACTGGAAACTTTGCTGGCTCTGGAATTACTGACGAAAGAAGAGCTACGGCAAGTTATTTTCTCGGAATACAATCCGGCGCGGGTGCAGTTTCACCGGGGGGAACCCCTCTGGGTGGAAAATGTGCTGAATATTGGGGTTAGCCCGAAAATGCTGTTGCAGATTCTCAAGGAAAAGTTTTTAACTTGGGGCGGCAAGGTGTTTGAGCATAATGCTTGCACCAGTATTGAAATTTGTACCGATGGGGCGATCGCCAAAACCGAAAAACTCACCCTCAAAACCCGCCTGATCCTCGATGGCATGGGACATTTTTCCCCCATCGCCCTACAAGCTCGCCAGGGTCGTAAACCTGACGGTATTTGTCTCGTGGTCGGCAGTTGTGCCAAGGGTTTTAGCCAAAATAGCAGTGGTGATTTAATTTATTCCTTCACCCCAATTCGTCATCAGTGCCAATATTTTTGGGAAGCCTTTCCCGCCAAGGGGGGACGTACCACCTACCTTTTCACCTACCTCGATGCCCACCCCGAACGCTTTAGCTTAGAATTTTTGCTCGAAGAATATCTACGCTTATTGCCCGAATACCAACAGATCGATCTCAATGACTTGGATTTTCAGCGGTTTCTATTTGGTTTCTTTCCCAGTTATCGCCGTAGTCCTGTCCCCTATCCCTGGGGTCGTGTGTTAGCGATTGGTGACAGTAGCGGTGCGCAATCCCCGGTCAGTTTTGGGGGATTTGGATCGATGCTGCGGCATTTATCCCGTCTCACCCAAGGGATTCATGATGTACTGAAACAGGATTGTTGCGATCGCCCCTCCCTTGCCCAGTTGCAACCCTACCAACCCAATTTATCCGTGACCTGGCTCTTTCAAAAGTCGATGAGTGTGAGCATCACCGAAAAATGCTCCCCCGACCAAATTAATGACCTGATGAATGCCGTGTTTGCTGTGATGGCAGAGTTGGGCGACGATGTACTGAAACCTTTTTTGCAAGATGTGGTGCAATTCCAGGGACTCGCAAAAACCTTGCCCCGCGTGAATTTTAAAACGGTTTTACCGCTTCTGCCGAAATTGGGCGTGGGGGCGCTCAGTGATTGGTTACGGCACTTTATGACCTTGGGTTTATACACCTCTGGCTATCACCTCAGCCAGAAAATTCCCCCTGTGGATACATACCGTTATCTGCGTTGGCAGGAGGCGTTGAAATATGGATCAGGTAATGACTTTGAGGGTTAAGCCTAGGGACTTTACTAAGCGTTTAACTAACGATTACTGAGTTGATTTTCGAGGGCTGGCAAGTCTTCCTTGAGGAGCACCACCACATGACCTTGGTTGGCAAAACCCTGTTCGGGATTGCTTTCAATAATTTCAATCCAATAGGCAAAGCGATCGCCCTCAATGAGTTTTCCCTGTTGCGCGGCGAGAATGGGACGATTTTCCCGTTGTGCTCGGTCGAGGGTGACGAGATCAGGATAGCTATAGACTTGACGACCATTGGCGAAATCCTGGTATACATTCACGCCATAAATGGTGCGCATCGCCTCACTGAGTCGCTCAAAACTAACACCATTGGTCACGTCAAAAAAGTAAATTTTTTCGCTGCGGATGATATTGCCATTGCCGCTGGAGATTTGGCTGGGGGAAGCTTGGGTCGCTGTAAAGGTAAACTTTTGGGCGGCGGTGTTGAAGCGGGTCACCTGCAAATTGTTGATGGTGCTGTAACGAAAACTAGGATTCGACTCGATCCAGGCGGCAACATCCTGGGGCAGTTCTCCCGGTAAGGCTTGGACTCCGAGGCAAAGACCGAAGTTACTGATCAAGGTGGCGATCGCCCCGACTTTAAACCACTGGCGGATCATCATTTTTTCCTCACAACAATTGAGTTCTATCATAAAAAATTTTGCCCTCCTCTCTCCACAATGCCCGGAGAAGCTTAAAAGGCGATCGCCCCAAGACGATTTTGTAACATTTGTGGGAACCGCGCATAATACTTCTGATTTAACGGGGACGGATGGGGCAAAGGCGACAGCGAAATCACCTTTTGGTGCACCAAGCCCTGATCATCCGTGGCATGGAGCGTGACCTTAAGGGAGGTTTCAACGCGATCATCCCGCCGGAAAAATCCATTCACTTCCCCCGCCCTGCCATAGGGTTCAAACCATTTAAACGCCTCCGTCCCCAGGGTAATCACCTGATCTCCCTGCCAATGGAAGACCAATAATTTGGCGATGAACGGACGGAACCGCTCCTTTACAGGCACCGAATAGGCTTTATTCCCAGGGGGTTTGTAGGGCACAGTATTCGTCAGCAGCACCCGCTGACAGACCGTTGCTAATTCCTGTTTATCCTGGATCCGCCGTTGGTGGATCGCATAATAAAATCCTTGGCGGACTAAAGTGCCTGCCGCCCCATATAGGGGTTGTCTGGCATGGACTTCATCCCGTCCCAAATCCCTGCCGAAAAAACAGAGCGAACTTTTGAGATTACCCGCATAGAGCACTGGCTGGGTCGGCTCTAATCTTGCCGCCTCGTACACTGGTTTATCTACTGGGAATACTTCCCTGATCGCTTCTGCCTGGACTTGGGCGATGAGTGCCGCAATATCTGCCATAATCTCTGCCATAATCAAAGTAACTGATGGTTTCATGCCCATTTGGCGATCGCCACCTACATTTACAAGGCTAATTTACAGGGTTAGTTTACAGGGATTGCGTCACAAGGATTACGTCAGGGAGTTTTGGCGATCGTCCAATGAACTCAACAGCCACACCTCATACACAAATTGTGATGATAGATTGTCATTAAAAATTACCGGATTCAAGCATGTCTCCCTGTAAAAGCAATTAAAGCCAGCCAATTCATACCGACCCAAACGGTTGATTATCTGCTCTTTGTTCTGCCTATTTTTTCAATAGTCTATGGCAAAAAAAGATTCGATCTAAGGTTTCTTTCTGTCTGCTTATGGAGAGATCTAACCGCTTGATCTCCATCAAGTAACTATGAAAGATCAAAATCTTTACGTATTTTTACGCAG
>JBIKYI010000150.1:0-6527 GCA_044355355.1 Limnothrix sp.
CTGGGCAACTAAACCATGGACACCCGGTAATTTGGCACTCAAAATCGCCTGGGTCGCATAGGTTCCCTGGGCTTCCTGTTGCGCCTGGGAACGGGCTTCGAGTTTGTCTAATTGTCGTTGTTTTTCCCGCTGCTCCCGTTGGAGGCGATCGCCAGTCTCCCGTTCAATCCGTAAATTTTCCTCTGCATTACTAAACCGTTGTGCCAGGGTCTGAATTGCCGTTTCGGCGATCGCCAATTCCCCCTGAAAATGCGCCAAACCCTTTTCCTGCACCGCAATATCCGCCGTCGTTGCCGCCAGTTGTTGCTCCTGCTCCGTAATCTTTTGTTGAAGCTGATGCGTCCGTTCCCGTAACTGCGCCTGTTCCGTGCGTTGGGGATTCAATTCCCGTTGCAAACCCTGCACCTGTTTCGACAGCGCCGCCTGCTCCTGTACCCAAGCCTCCGACGAACTCGCCAACTCATCCGCCCTAGTGCGACTCGCTTCAACAATCTCTAATGCCGCCTCACGTTGCGCCCGAAGCTCCGGTAACCGTTCCTCTTGCAGCGTTAACCTCTCCTCCTCTAGCCGTAACACCCGCTGTTGATTTTGCTGTACTTCCTGCAATAACTGACGGTGTACCGAGAGCGATCGCCCCTGCTGTTCCTTTAATTCCCCCTGGCGCTGCTCCCATTGCTGCCGTTTCACCTTTTGCGTTGCCAACCGCGAAGCCACCGATAACTGCTCATCCTCCCCCAGCGCCTTCACCTTCGCATTCAACCTCTCCAGCGTTTGATTCGTCTGGAAAATCTCCGCATCCAGATCATTAATCCGTTGATTTAACTCCGTGCGTTCCCTTGCCCCCGCCGCCAAATCTAACTGCAATTTCTGTTCCTGCAATTGGAGCGATCGCCAAACCAACAACACCTCCTCCTGCTGTTGTCGCGCTAGATCAATCTTTAACCGCTGATACTTCTCCGCCTTAACCCGATCATCCGCCAACTTCTCCAGATTCCGCTCCAACTCCTGCCGAATAATATGACACTTCTCCTCCCGCTCCTTCACCTCCCCCAAGGTCGAGCGCGTCTGCTCAATCTTGCGGTCAAACTCCGCCACCCCAGCCAACTCATCAATAATCTCCCGCCGTTCCCGCGCATTCATCGTAATAATGCGAGTCACATCCCCCTGAAGCACCACGTTATAGCCCTCAGGATAAATGCGCAGGCGATTCAACTGCTCATGGAGTTCCGCCGCCGTACAGACCTCATCATTAATCAAAAAAGTCGAAGCATAACTGCCACTTTTCGTCACCCGCAGCTTACGGGTCACCGTCCAATCCTTGCTCCGAAACTGCCCCAGTAATTCCTTTAACTCCGATTCATCCTGCGCTTCACCCTCAAGTTGTTGCGCCAAATCCGCCAGGTCAAAGGTCACCGACACCACCGTTTCCGCCGCACCCTTCCCCTGACTTTGGTTATGGTTAATCAAATCCGGCAACCGTTCCGCCCGCATACCCTTCGAGCTTGCCAAACCCAAACAAAACAAAATGCCATCCAGAATATTCGACTTTCCCGATCCATTTGGCCCCGAAACCACGGTAAAACCGGGTAACAGCGGAACGGCAACTGTACCCCCAAAGGACTTGAAATGACTTAGCTCAATTTGCTTGATATGCACCATAGGCGCAGATACTCGTGAGGAGAAGCGGGAAAAAAGAGTCGGATTAGAATTCTAGCGTGTAAACCGTAGCATAAAACGTTTGTTCTATCAGGTTGGCAGCTATTCAGGATCCTGAGTGAATGTTAAAGTAATGCCACGACTTAATCTGTGATAAAACTGCCTGGGACTTTGACTGTAATTTAAACAGAAAAATTTAAATAGGAATGTTTAGACAGTCGGACTCACAGCCATCTTTTGTTGTTTTCGAGTAGCCAGATCAGACAGAATATAACGGTTCCTTCCAGAAGCAGTAAAACAATTTTTTGGGGCCAACAGCTTTGTATTGGACAGAAAAAGAACGCAATCATCAGCAAATAGCCGAGGGCGAATGCCGCCGCGCCCAGACCGACAATGGCGATCGCCAGCAGACTATAGACAATTATTTTTCTCATATAGGCTTCATTTAAAAATATCAAAAGTATCAATAAACGAACAAATCATATCCAAATTAAATCTCAATCAGATCTATTTTCTTAGAATTACACCACCTATTTCGTTGGCATTAAACCCAGTACAAGGCAAGCATGTCACTACATCGGTATACAACTTTCAAGCTTTTTAAGAATTGATCATTGAGATGTCACAGATCAATACTAAATTCAATACTAATGTTGCTTGAATTTATCCGTCCGGGGCAATCCGCTGATATCAAATCAATGGCATAACCAATGGCGGAGTTTAAGTTAAAGCAGCCCCAGAATCAACAAAACAAAAATAATGCGTTTCGTTTCCCTGAACCCCAACGTATTCCAGAGGGCTATTTACTGGTTGATCCCAATGATGGCTGGAATGGTTGTGCGTTTCTCTTTGGCGCAGTATGGCTCTCGATCTGGTGCAGTGCCTCTTTTCCGATGTGGGCGATCGCCATTGTGACGTTAATCAGGGAACCGAACATTGGCAGCTTGGGTTTCGTTGCTTTTATGAGTATCTTTGCGGCGATCGGGGTGATCGGCTTGGCTTGGGGGGCGAGCATACTTTACCGCCTGTACAGGATCAAATCAGGGGAAATTATTCTACCCAGCTATCCCCTCTACCAAGGGGAAACCTATCGCATTAAATATCGCCGTCGTATGCGTCATGGCAAGACGGGCAAAACCGCAACCCTCTCGGCACAATGGGCTAATTATGAATGGGTGCAATATCGCCGGGGCACGGATACGGAAACGGTGACCCATGAATTATCGACGGTTAATTTTCTAGAGCGCTCTGTGATGCCAGGGGTTGATCAATTTGAGTATGAAACCCAAATTACAGTTCCGAGCGATGGTATTCCTTCGATCTATGCGCCGAATAATCAGGTACGTTGGGAATTTCGTGTCAATTTGCATCTCCCCCAGGTGGCTAAAGATACTTCTTTTTTTGTTCTTAAAGTTTTACCGGCAAGACTCCGATGATTGATCTACGCCTTGATGTCACCCAAGTTATGGTTGGGGAGAAAATTTCTGGTCAGTTTATCTGGCAACCGGATGATCCGAGCAAATTGCCGAAGTCGGCTCAGGTGGGTTTGGTGTGGTTTACAGAAGGACGGGGGACGCGCGATCGCCAGGTGGCGGAACGTTTGCAGATTGACCCAGAACGACTGACACAACTGCAACAACGCCCTTTTCCCTTTTCCCTAAAAATGCCGCTCGATGCACCGCTGACCTACGATGGCTATTTATTTCGGTTGATGTGGGAGCTAGAAGTGGAAATTATTTTTCCTGGCATCTTCCGCCCGAAGGAAACAGAGGTTCGTGCCATTCAAGTCTTCCCCCCACGTTAATGCGTTCCAATCCCTACGCCCATCTTGGTTTAGCCCGTAACCCCTTTGCTGCTCAGGATCATTTACCTGCCGGAGCTGATATCTGGATTGATCGGGGTTATTCCGTCGCGCCGCTACCTATGGCTAAACACTTTGTGCAGTTTCTGGGGGATAAAGGCTTTGGGAAAACGGCTCATCTGCACCATTGGCGATCGCAAACGGGGGGAGAATATTCCTACTATCCGCCGGGTTGGGGACGCTGGAAATTTCCCTCAGTAGGGGCGATCGCCTATTGGGACGAAGCGGATCGGATGCCCTGGTTTTTCCTCTGGTTGGGGTTATGGTGGGCAGCGATCGCCAAAAGTACGATTGTGGTGGGCACACACCGGGATCTCAGTCGTTGGGCAAGGTGGTTTGGCTTTACCGTTGAAACCATTGAGTTACCTCCCCTTGATGCGCAAACTTTGCAAACTTGGGCAAATGCTGCGATCGTTGCCGCACAGTTACCAGATCAAGCTTGTACTTTATCCCTCTCCCTGACGGAAGCCCAGGCGATCGCCACCAAAGCCGATGGTTCCTGGCGCAGCGCCCAGGATTATCTACACATTTGGGCGGCAGGCATTTCTAAACAAACGAAAATCCCCATGACCCTAGAGAAATCGCTCTAACAAAGCGGCTGTTTGTGCGCCTGTTTTTGCCCAGGAAAATTTTTGTGCTTGGGCTAATCCTTGCTCGATTAAGGATTGTCGTAATTCGTCTTGGGTGGCGATCGCCTGCATCGCATCGGTTATTTCTGCAATGTTATTAGGATTCACCAATAAAGCTGCATCCCCAACCACTTCCGGCAAGGAAGATTGATTCGCTGTAATCACTGGCGTACCACAGGCGATCGCCTCCAAAACAGGCAAACCAAAGCCTTCCCACAGGGTCGCAAACAGTAAACATAAAGCCTGATTAATCACCCTAGGCAAATCATGGTGAGGAATATAATCCTTAAATAAAACTTGTTTTTCCAAGCCTAATTCTGCGATTAATTTTATTAATTCTGGAGTGTAGCGTTTATCAAAAGAACCAACTAACCAAAACTCATAATCTTGATGATTCGGCAAATAGTTTTTGAGGTTTGCAAAAGCCCGAATCATCCGGGGTAAATTTTTATAGGGATTGTGACGACCTAAATATAAAAAATACGGTTTTGCTGGTGGTTGTAAATGCTCAATCACGCGAAAATGCTGAGCATCATAGGCGAGGGGAATCGGCGTAATTTTATTGGCAGAAATCCCAAAAAAATCAATTACATCATTCGCCGTTGCCTGGGAATTACAAACTAAATGTTCCGCCTGTTGTAGCACCCTGGGCAAGACAAATTTTTGGTAATACTGGAGGGGCGATCGCCTGTCTGGATAACGCAAGGGAATGAGATCATGCACCATAATCACCGTCCGACAATCCGTATATAGAGGCGCTTCAGGTAAGGGTGAAAAAATTAAATTTGCATTTAGTTGACGATATAGTTTGGGCAAGGTGAACTGTGTCCAGCCTAAACGTTTAGCATGACCTTTCAAACCAAAATGGGGACTCATACCCGCTGGAATTGGATAGATTTTGCCACCTGGATTTAGGGTCAGTTGATGGGAATTATTACTTAAAATTTGGGCATTAAGAGTACCTAAATGGGGCACAACATTCTGGGCATAAATACTAATACCCGTTGGTTGTTCCGTCAGCACAGCAAGATTGACTAAAAGCATTTACCAAGAGCCTTTAAAGAGCATTAATGTGACGATAACTTGCTTGAATTTTTAGGGTTATTCCATAGGAATTGACCACGATAACCCCCTACCAAAATGGCTATATTTCTGTCTCATTTTGTGGCTCAGTATCGGATTCAATATCTAATTCAAGATCTTCTGAGCCAAAGATTAATTGCACACGGTGAGCATGGACTAATTGCGCTGTTTTGCCAGACAATTTTTCTAGCATGAAAACAACATGATCCGGCTGTAATAAGGTGCCATCATTGCGACAGCTTCCTTGATAGCGAATCTGGGCGCGGTGTTCATCCATCACCTGTTCTAAGGAAATGGAAGTCAGGCGATCGCATAAATTAAATTGCTTCATTTTGCCGGACTTCGTTTTCTTTTCGAACAGAATTTCCGCAGTCTTCTGTATTTGTTGAATCCAACTTTCCCAATCCTCAGAAGTAGTCGCTTCATCAATCGAAATATCAATTAAATATTCAGCTTCCGTGATTAAAGCCGTTGCTGCCCGTGATTTTAGCGGCACTTCCTCCACGGCCAAAATGGGAATATCCGCCGGAAATTGTGACTCTAAACGTTGCCGAAAATCTGCCACATCGAGAATTTCTCTTAATTCCAAATCGATAATTTCGCCGTCACTGGTTGCCCCTAGGGTCAGGGCATTGGCGATGGAAATTCTGGGGCTGGGATGAAAACCATTGGTATAAGCGACGGGGATCGAGGCGCGACGTACTGCCCGATCAAAAAGCCGTACCAAATCCAGGTGACTCACCAAACGCATATCGCCTTTTTTGCCGAACCGCACCCGGAAGCGCTGCACACGGACTTGATCCTTTTGAAATTGCCCGACAAATTCAGGAATTTCGGGGGGCTGATACACGATGTTATGACCGAAATCTGTACCGCAAATGCCGCAGTGGGAACAGCCGTCAAAGGCGCAATCGGGAACGGTCGCCGCCTCCAAAGCCCGGTGTAGATCATCCTTTAACCATTGTTTGTCGATGCCTGTATTGATGTGATCCCAGGGTAAAGGCGCATCCAGGGGATCTTGGTCGGTCGTCTCGAAAATGTTCCATTCGCCACTTTCGACTTTGCGATATTTCCAGGTTAAATCGGACTCGGCGATCGCCTGTTCCCATGCCCCATAAGCCTGGGGGAGATTTTCCCACCAAGAATCCATCCCCGCGCCCAATTCCCACGCCCGACGCACAACCTTAGACAGACGGCGATCGCCCCGACCGACAAAATCCTCCATCGCCGAAATGCGCACATCCGTATAATTCACCTTTAGCCCACGGATCTGCCGGAATGCCTCCTTGAGTAACTTT
>JBIKYI010000379.1:0-3825 GCA_044355355.1 Limnothrix sp.
AACCAACTCGGGTGAACTGTCCAAAATTGATCACCAATTGAGCCTCAAAATTCATTCTGTTGGCGATCGCCAGTCTGGGTTTTTCTCGCCGGTTCCCTTTAAATTTCTGCGCAAATAAAAACCTCCCTGATCACCTGTAGAAAGATCAGAGAGGAAACAGTTCGCCCAGGCTGGGAATAAATTAGATACTCTGAGCAAACACCGAGAAACTTGCTACAAGCATAATGCCACCAGCAATACGGAAAAAGTTCGCTTGTTGACGACCCAAAGCAAGAATTGCCGCGCCCATACCAATGAGGTGCAGGGTTGCCGTGCCGCCCAAAAAGCCGAACATATATTGGAAACTTTGGGCAGTCGCTGGGATTTCCGACCCATGGGCATAGCCATGAAACATCGCTAAGGAACCGATGATGATACCGCTCCAAACAATGGGTAAGCGAGTGCCAAAAAAGATAAAACTCGCTAATAAGAGATCAGAAAAAATAATGGCAAACTCTGTACCAGGTAAAGCCATTCCCTCCATGCCAACAATGCTACCGATGAACATTAAGCCTAAAAAGCTGAGGGGTAAGATAAAACGGGCACGTTTATCCTCTAACTGTACTGCCCAAACCCCAACCGCAAGCATGGCTACTTGGTGATCAATGCCGGCTAATGGGTGGGAAAACCCTTGCCAAAAACCAGCACCCGCATGGGCATGTCCCCCTACATGGGCGATCGCCACAGAAGGCAGAGACACACACAGCAATGCCCCGAAAAATAAGAAAAGTTGACGAACCTGACGTTGTCTCAGCATGATATCTCCCAATAAGTTGTCTGCATGGACGTAAAAGTCATGTTTCAGTGTAAACTTTTTATCGGCTCACAGATGTTATGATTTGCATCAATTTTGCCAAGAAAATTTGATTATTGTAAAAATCTTTTCTCGCCTAATCCTGTCGATTTACACATCAATTTTGTCAAGCTGTGAATGTCAATTTTCTGGGATCTGAGCCTCCGTTTCAAACTCTATCAACCGCCTCATTCCCGTGGCAAGATCGACGAATTCTCCCGTAGAGCAACTATTCCTTTTAGTTGGTTAAATGTCTTTTGTTAAATTTAGTTTGTTAAATTTGACCATACGGCTCGACGGTTGACACCAGGGATGAAGACGATATGCTGACTGTTTAACGCTTAACCCCTTGGATCTGTTGCAGTCCGATAAATCTTGGTTGGCGATCGCCCCACGGTGAAATTTTTCCACACTAAAATCAATAACATTTGCCAAAAATGCCGCAATGTTAACAAATGTGACGATAATATTGAAGCAAATCATCTCCAAATCTGGGCTAGTCACAGTGCCATCACAGATTTAGTCGAGGTTTGATCTAATTTCTTCCTGTATGTCCCCGGGCATATACCACTGCAACATATGGAAATATCAACATTTTCCAAATTTCGCCTTACTTCCCTCTCCCACTTATCCACTCTAGGGTGGAGTCTCTTTTTCTTACTATTGGTGCCTCTCTATTTTTATCATCTGCTATGGCGGGAGGGGGTATCTCTAATTTGGCTTCATGTGGCGATTACTTCTCTCTACTTGGTGGCGGCGATCGTCTTGATGCTTGAGGCTGTTTGTATGGTGTTTTGGTGGCGTAATCCCCGTATTCGCTATAAACGTGGGTTTGTCCAGGGACATTGGGGCGATCGCCTCCAGATGCCTTTACCCAAGCATCGTCTGGATACCTTGATCCTAGAAGATGCGCAATCATTGCCCAAATGCAGCATTATCGTCGTTGCCTATCTGCCGAACGAGCAGGACATCATCCTCGAAACCCTGGAGCATATTCTACAAACAGTTATTCGTCCGGTAGGGGGATTAGAAGTCATCTTGGCTTACAACACCCCCCAATCGTTGCCCGTCGAGGCGGAACTGTGGGAACTGGCATATCAATATCCAGAACTTAGGTTGCTATTAGTTAAAGATAGTCACTCGAAGGCAGAAAATCTCAATAGAGCGCTTGAACTCGTGACGGGTGAAATGACCTGTATTTTTGACTCCGACCATTTACCAGCGGCTGATTGTCTGATTCGGGCTTGGGCTTGGTTGGAGCAGGGAGCATACGATGTTGTGCAGGGAAGGAGCATTATCCGTAATCGTCAGGAAAACTGGGTTACTCGTTGGATTGGGACAGAGTTTGATTGTCTCTATGGCGTGAGTCATCCAGGGCGATCGCTCCTCTCCAATGCTGCTTTATTCGGTGGTTCCAACGGCTATTGGCGGACGACTGCCTTACAAAATATTGGCTTTCAAGTGGGGATGCTCACGGAGGATATTGACGCAACACTCCGTTGTCTGCGAGCAGGCATCAAAATTGTCAATGACCCAGAGATTTTTTCCTATGAATTAGCTCCCTGTGATCTCAGGGGTTTTTGGTCCCAGAGGCAACGCTGGGCACAGGGTTGGCTGGATGTTGCCCATCGGTATCAATTTAACCTGCCGTTCTGGTCTACTTTGGATCTGGGTCAGAAAATTTGCTGGTTAATAATTCTGCTCTATTCCAGTCTGTTCCATTGGGTGGCAATTCAGGCGATCGTGCTGATGGTTCACAATCTAATTTGGCCGAGTCCCTTACCCGATTGGTTCTGGCTATATGCCTGTAGCGTTTCAGTGCTCTCACTGTTCTCCAACTATCTCCAGGCAATTATTGCGAATGGGCGATCGCTCTGGCAGAAAGAAGCATTGTTCTACACCCTGGTGTCTCCCTTCTTCTTTGGCATAAAAACCTTGATTGTTTTTGTTGCCCTCTACAATGTCATCCAAGGTCGTCGCCAATGGGTCGTGACTCGTCGCAGCTCTGCCACCTCTAGCAAAAAGAAAGTGCTTGCCTCCCTCTCGAAGTTATCCTGATTGAGACAATGCTATTTTATGGATTAGCAGACGTGAAGATCTCGCAAATGCTTGCCGCGAATAGACAGAGGGTCAGTATCTGACGTTTGAGTATCTCGTTAATCATCTTCTGGATAAACTGCCATGTAGGCTGCCATTTCCTCTTCCGAAACCAGATGTTTGAGGGCATCCAGTCGGGAATTCAAGAGTAACTGGGTCACCCGTGCCGCATCCCCATCCTTGAGTTCCATGTTGGCTAGGTTATCGAAAAGCTGATGATAAAACTCGTCTAATTTGTGGTGCAAGTGAAAACGAATGTCTGATGTGTCACGCATTGAGGTAAATTTCTCAACAAAAAACGCCATTTCGTTAATATCACGAATGTCTAGCCTTAAAACCCAACGTGATACATATTGCAATAGCGCTTTGGCATATTTTTTGGAAATATCCTTATCTAAAATTCTCAGCAGGATTGATTGTGGGGTTCTGCGAGAATTAGGAATGACTGTAAATGCGTTTTAGATATTTTCCCTGGCACCAATCGGTAAAACCATCTACGGTAAAGGTTACATAGTCTATGCCGTGGGCTGCCCAATAATCAGTGACTTTGCCTTGTTTTTTTTCGGGGTCATGGCGGCGTTGTACGGTACAACCGAGGGGAAATTGTTTGGCGAGTTCGTGGTCTTTCCACTGTTTGAGTTTGAGGATATGTTGCTGTTGTTCTTCCGTCAGGATCTTCCAGGCTTCGACTTTTAGGGGGGCAAAGGCTGTGGTTAATTTTTCGATTTCTGCCCATGTCTCCGCTTGGGCTAAATACTCAGCCAGTTGATGGGGGGTCGCTATTTGGAAGTCTGGAACAAGCTCTGTACTCATGGTTCAAACACACTATATTTGGTGCTTCTTAAGGCTTCCTTACGGGGATGATATACCAAATATAGATAATCGTTTGCTTTTGT
>JBIKYI010000253.1:0-5057 GCA_044355355.1 Limnothrix sp.
GGTTCCCAGGAATTTATGATTTTGGCGGAGGCTGGTGAGGATGAAATTCTCTACACCGAGGATGAAAAATATGCTGCTAATACTGAAAAAGCTGTGTCTTTACCTGCGGATGTGGTGGAGTCTCCTTTTACAACTTTTGAAAAACGTGAAACACCCGATACTGCCACCATTGAATCCCTCTGCAAATTGTTAGATTGCTCGCCCACTTGTGTTGTTAAAAATGTGTTGTATCAGGTCGTTTATGACAATGGCACAACGGTTTTAGTCTTGATTAATATTCGTGGTGATCAGGATGTTAATGAGGTGAAATTGAGCAATGAACTCACTAAACTTGCACCGGATTACAAAGCGAAAACCATTATTGCTTTTACGGTTCCTGATGCCGATGCGCAACAAAAATGGGCGGCAAAACCGTTACCTTTAGGCTATATTTCTCCGGCTTTGACTGATGATTATATTGCGGGAACAAAGAATATTTCCGGTAAATTTCTACGCATGGTTGATGAAACGGCGGCAGGGTTGCAAAACTTTGTGACGGGGGCAGATGAGACGAATTACCATGTGCTCGGTGCGAATTGGGGAACTGATTTTGCTTTGCCTAAATTGAAAGTTGATATTCGCTTAGCGAAGGCTGGCGATCGCTCCCTCCACGACCCAGCCCAAATCCTGCAAACGGCACGGGGTATTGAAGCGGGACATATTTTCCAACTCGGTACAAAATATTCAGCGGCAATGGGGGCAACTTTTACCGATGAGGATGGCAAAACCAAACCCTTAGTGATGGGCTGTTATGGGGTCGGTGTTTCCCGTTTGGCTCAGGCTGCCGTCGAGCAATCCTATGATGACAATGGCATTATTTGGCCCGTGGCGATCGCCCCCTATCACGCCGTTGTTGTGGTTCCCAATATCAAAGATGTCGATCAAATGGCAGCAGCCGAAAAACTCTATACCGAACTCAATGCAGCGGGTGTAGAAACCATCCTCGATGACCGCGACGAACGGGCTGGTGTGAAGTTTAAAGATTCCGAATTAATCGGTATTCCTTTCCGGATTGTCACAGGAAAATCTCTCAAGGATAGCAAAGTTGAGGTGGTCAAACGCAAAGGCAATGAACGTTCAGAATTGTCCATTGACGAAGTGGTTTCTACCCTACAAACTTGGGTCAAAGAAGCGACAACATAATGCCAAATCAATAACTGAATTTAATCTGCTTTATAGTCGTTTCGGTTAAGTTTGAGAATTTCTGATCCCTCCGCCTTCGGCACCTCCCTTAGAAAGGGAGGTAATGAGTGTCTAACTTTTATTGGAAATGATCATCAAGTTGTATAAAAAAAGAGATCTCTAGTTTTGTCTATGGAGATCTCTTTTTATTTGAGGTTAATTGTTTGGGTCTGATTTTGGTATGGTGGCTATAAAGAGACCACTACTAAAAATTCCGACAATCTAAACAAAGGATAATTCACCAACAACATCCAAACGCTTGTAGGGCGAAAGGGACAAAAATTGTTCGGATAATGTGTCAGACACGGCGGGGGAAATCCAGCCTAAACGGGTGAGTAGATAGAGGGCAGTTGCATATTTGGCTCGTTTTGCGCCGTCTTTTACTTTGATCGCCAGTCCTAAGCCTTCGCCCACTCGACCGATGCACTGGATACCTTCTGCGCCGGATTTGCTGACGATTTCCCCTTCCGATAGACGCATCAATTCGGTGTCAAAGCTGCCTTTGCCTGCCACCATGGTGGGGTGATAGGTCATGGCTCGCACGACCCGCTCTACATCAAGGCGATCGCCCGAAGCAAGGTGAGCGTAGAGGGTTGCCATTTGGCGAATTTGCATCAAATAGGTGGGTACACCGCAATCATCCTTCGCGCCGATAAATTCCTGGGGGGGCATCTGCAACAATTCAGCGACTTTATTCAGAATAAATTGCTGGACAGGATGATTTCTATCCATGTAGTCGGTGGTACTCCAATTGCAATGTTTGCAAGTCAAGAGCATCCCGGCATGTTTCCCGGAGCAATTATGTTCGAGGGCACTGTCTTTCCCTGGGGGGATGGGACATTGCAATGCTTGGGATTCGAGATCCGCCTGCCACAAAATGCGGAACACTTGGCGGGCATGTTCTTTTGTGCCTTGGTGGGAACTACAGATGACGGCTAAATCTTGGTCGGTCAAGCGATAGTGGTCTAGGCTGCCCGTGTTGACAACGGCGAGGGCTTGGAAGGGCTTGAGGGCAGAACGGATAAAGGCGGAACTATCGGCATTCCCGGCGACGGAGAGGACTCGCCCTTTGGTGTCGCACACAACAGCTTCGGCGTAGTGGGTAGATTCCTTCAAACCTTCACGGAGAAGGTTGATTTCGATGGGACTGGACTGAATGCGTTTGCCTCTAGACATGGTTTTTGGAGGAATGGAATTAGGGAAATTAGGAATGAATGGGTTAATTGGAAACTGATGCCAAGAAAAACTCGAACGTCAAGCTTAGAGCAGAACCAGCACGGTTAGACAGGGGGTAGCGATCGCCAAAATAATGAGGGCAGTCTGCTGGATCCGCTGGAGGATAGGCGCAATCTGGTAGGACACAATCAGGCGATCGCGTTGTAGTACCGACTCCGGCTTTTGCCAAACTTGTCCGTCGTACCAACCCGATTCTTCGTAGGTAAGCTGATCCGTATGGAGGCGATCG
This sequence comes from Limnothrix sp., assembly GCA_044355355.1. GTDB lineage: Bacteria > Cyanobacteriota > Cyanobacteriia > Cyanobacteriales > MRBY01 > MRBY01. The sequence continues at coordinate 2,687 of JBIKYI010000253.1, forward strand.
CGAATATAGCGCCAACCCAAGTATAAACGCACCAATACTAGGCTAAGTAAAAACAGCCCCCCCAAACTCGCACTCAGCACCAACTTGACCGGATAACGATCCAACGGAAAACTCGCCCAGGCAATGGGAGTCACCACCACCGTTGCCCATAGCCAAATCCATGCCATTTTGCGCACAAAAATCAGCATCTCCGCATCCACCCAACTAAAAAAGGCAGACTCCTTCAGTTCGTTATATTCATTGAGGGGTTGCTGCTCCTCAGGAACCGGGCAAAATGTTGACTGGGAATCACTCATGGCTGGCAATAGCGAGAAAACCTTCATCTGCTAGTTTATCGTTTTTCCCTAGCCAAGGGAGGGTGACAGAACACCACTGAAGATCCTGACTCCATGGGGGCGATCGCCCAATCAAGCCACCAACAAACGAGCAAACGACCAGCAAACGATAATTTAAGTGATAATTTAGTAAAGAAATGTAAACCACTCTCAGCCAAAGGAAAAACGCACCATGCGCGTAATCTTAATGACGGGCAAAGGAGGTGTCGGTAAAACCTCTGTCGCAGCAGCAACAGGACTCCGCTGTGCCGAACTCGGCTACAAAACCCTTGTACTCAGTACCGATCCCGCCCATTCCCTTGCCGACAGTTTCGATATGGAACTTGGGCATGACCCCATCCCCGTCAAACCCAACCTCTGGGGCGCAGAACTCGATGCCCTCCGCGAACTCGAAGGCAACTGGGGAGCAGTCAAACGCTACATCACCGAAGTACTCCAGGCACGAGGCTTAGACGGCGTACAGGCAGAAGAATTGGCAATCCTCCCCGGCATGGATGAGATCTTTGGTCTCGTGCGCATGAAACGCCATTACGACGAAGGAACCTACGACGTACTCATTATCGACTCAGCCCCCACAGGCACTGCCCTCAGACTCCTCAGCTTGCCCGAAGTGGGCGGTTGGTATATGCGCCGTTTCTATAAGCCCCTCCAAGGGATGTCCGTCGCCCTGCGCCCCCTGGTAGAACCCTTCTGGAAGCCTTTGGTGGGTTTTTCCCTGCCCGATAAAGAGGTGATGGATGCCCCCTATGAGTTCTACGAGCAGATCGAAGCCCTCGAAAAGGTTTTAACCGACAACAACGTGACCTCTGTGCGTTTGGTCACCAATCCTGAGCGAATGGTGATTAAGGAGTCCTTACGTGCCCATGCCTACCTAAGTTTGTATAACGTTTCGACGGATATGGTCGTGGCGAATCGGATTATCCCGGACAGTGTTGATGATCCATTTTTTGCCCAGTGGAAAGAGAGTCAAAAGATCTATAAACAGGAAATCCATGATAATTTCATGCCCCTCCCTGTGAAGGAAGTGCCGCTCTATTCCGAGGAACTCTGTGGTTTGGCTGCCCTTGAGCGCTTGAAGGAAACCCTTTATGCAGATGAGGATCCGACGCAGGTGTATTACAAGGAAGATACGATGCGGATGGTGAAGCAGGACAATGTTTATAGTTTGGAGTTGTACTTGCCGGGGATTCCCAAGGATCAAATTCAACTGAATAAGACGGGGGATGAACTAAATGTGCGCATCGGTAATCACCGTCGTAATTTGGTGTTACCCCAGGCTTTGGCTGCGTTGCAACCTTCTGGGGCAAAGATTGAAAATGATTATCTTAAGATTAAGTTTGTGTCTTAATTTTGGGGTTTAATTCTTCATTTTATTGGATATTTATTCGCCATTAATTTGTTATTGATTTGTTACAATATTTCTCTTCATTTCACTTGGGATGGGGAGATTTTTTTTGCTTGTATTATTTCTTTTATTATTTGCTTATATATTGAAGGGATGCAAGTTAGCAGGATTGCGTTATGAATGCGGCACAGGAACAGAATTGGGCGATCGCCTGTCATTTATCGAGTTTGATTTGGGTTCCCGTAGTTCTTTTGGGGTTTAAGCTGATCTTTTTTATGAATCTGTTTGTTCCGGCGGTGATCTGGCTCAACAATAAGGATCACTCGGAGTTAATTGATACCCATGGAAAGGAATCGCTCAATTTTCAGATCTCGATGAGTCTTGTGGGCATTGGGATAATATTGGCTGTTTTTGTATCAATGTTAATGACTAGGGCAATGGGCGCTGATCCTATGTCCGTGGTGTCTGGTTTATTGTCTGGTGTTGGTTTAGTTTTGAGCCTTGTTTTTTTGGGGACGTTTGCCCTATTCCAGATCACTATGGTGATTTTTGCTGCCGTAAAAGCAAAGAATGGCGAGTTTTATCGTTATCCCTTCACCCTAAGATTGTTATAGAAACGCCAATTCAAATTTGAAGTGCAACACCTAGGGTCTTTCTGAAGAGGGACTCATAAGGATATTCTGATGTTAAG
>JBIKYI010000151.1:0-6519 GCA_044355355.1 Limnothrix sp.
CTGTTTCTCCCGCAGTTCCACAAACAACCGACTCGACAAACCATTGCCCAGATAGGTACTCAACAACTTCAGCGCAAAAAAATCATCATCATCCACCGTCCCCGTCAAATAGCCCAAAATCACGATCGCCTGTTGACTATCCTGCTCCTGTTGCCACATCCCGCCCGTGGGTTGAATCATGGGAATCGACGGCTCATCGAGACTTTCCCCAGGATTTTGCCAATCCCCCAAAGCCTGTTCCACCATCGCCTCCGCCTGTTCGAGGGTGATTCGCCCCGACAAACTAATAATCAGATTATCCGGGCGAAAATGCTTGCGGTGGGCATTGTGCAGATCCGCCGAAGTAAAACTGTTAACCGTTTCCTCCGTCCCCAAAACCGACATGCCATAGGGATGATCCGGATACATTTTTTCCCGCAATAACGTGTAGGCAACATTAAACGGTTGTTCGAGTTGGGATCGGATATTTTGCAGGGTGATTTTCCGTTCTCGATCAACTTCATCCGCCGGAAAAGTGGGATAGCGTAAAATTTCTGCGGTGAGATTGAGTACCGTAGCAAAATCCTTAGTGACGGTTTTAATGCTCAATGCCATGTAATCGTTGGAGGTACTCGCCCCCAGACTTGCGCCAATGGATTCCACTTGTTCAGCGATTTCTACGGCGGTATAATCCTTTGTCCCCTTGGTGATCACCGATGCGAGCAGGTGAAATAAACCTGCCTGTGCCATACTTTCCCACCGTCCGCCCGCCTTGGGTAAGAACAGTCTAGCTGCCACAAGATCTGCCACGGGGTTTTCGGTCACGATCAGGGTAATCCCGTTATCAAGTTTTGTCAGGTGAGTCATTTGGGCGGAGGTAGTAACAACCATTGGCAGAGATTTTTTACTAAAAATGCTAAAAATTACTAGAAATTACTAAAAAATTAAACACGGTGGCGTTTAACTTTATCAAATTACGTCTGCGGTATGTCGTTTTTTTTACTCTATTTTGGTATGGGGTAAACAACATATGGATGCTGTGACAAATCCGGGGGCGATCGCCAGAGAGCTAGGACAGATTTCAGACATCAGAGATCAGATATCGGCGATTGAGGTTTTTGAGGAAATCGGTTCGACGAATGAGTTGTTGTGGGAGCGGTATCGGGCACAATCGCCGATGCCGAGGGTGGCGATCGCCAAGCAACAGACGGCAGGGCGAGGACAATGGGGCAGAACCTGGACATCACCGCTGGGGGGCTTATATTTGTCGATGTTGTTGCCCGTGGAAATCGAGCCGCAAAATGCCTATATTTTAACCCTGGCAAGTGTTTGGGGGATTGTTGATCGGCTGAATGGTGCTGGGGTTCCCGTGCAAATTAAATGGGCGAATGATCTATTACTTCAGGGTAAAAAACTGGGCGGCATTAAAACAGAAACAAAAATTACCGAAACGCAAACCGAAATACAAGTTCAATCCCATCAAAATCAGACTCCCAAAGCTACTCCTAAAATTACGGCGGCAGTGGTGGGCGTGGGCATTAACTACAGTAATCCTGTGCCGGATGTGGGTATTAATTTAGAGACTTTTTGGCGAGAAGATTCTGATATTGCTGCACCATTTTCGGGCGATCGCCTAGCTGCATTAGTCATCGCAGGCATTCTGACAGGTAGAGAAAAAATCACACAAAATGCCTACCAAAGCATCATTCCCCAATACCTCAAGCACCTCAAAAATCTCAATGAATTGATTATTTATGAAGGACATTTAGGACAAATTATTGGTGTCAATGAAAAAGGAGAATTACTCGTTAAAATGACAGCTGCAGGATCGAGTAGCACCATTAAAATCCCACCGGGTCAAATCTCCCTAGGCTATGGTCAAAACAAAAATGATCACCAATAAAAATTCTGATCAGCAAACATCTAATTACCTATGTAATCGTTTAAAAAAAAACTCAAAAAATCAAAAAATAACCCACTCAATATCATCCTCCTGACGAAAATCATAGGTGTCATGATCAACGATATTTGTCTGACTTAATTCCAAATTATAAAAATCGACAAATTCATGGTCAAAATAAGGTCCTGCGTGCCATGTGCCCATTTCTAGTTTTACAAAACAATCACCCGGAATCCGGAACGCACGCATCATTAATAAATCAGGTTTTGTTCTACGATTAGGGGGAGCAACAACCAAAAACCAATCTTTCCCCCCCAAAGATCCTAAACATTGTGTGCATTGCTGATGACGGGTGATTTGATGGAAACTTCGCCCACGTTTATCAAGGTGCATCAAATAAAATCGAGGTTGTCCTTGACTTAAATTCAGTTGGGCATCAGTATGGTCAAAAATTTTGCCATGCTCGGTCGGTTTAATGAGTTGACCGTAGAGATGAAACTTAGTTTCGGTAATCGATTCAAGGGAAATTGTCCGGCGAATTAGGGTAGCTTGGGACACAGGTTATTTTGTTCAGCTAAAAGTTTCATTGATGTTAATGGTTTCTATAAACCTCGTCAAGAAATTCTTGAAAATAGACTGATTGAGGATAATGGCAATAGGCATGGACAATTGAGACTTTAGATCAAACTTCGGAGAAATTCTGAGCTTAAACTACAGATTATTTAGATTAAGCTTTGGGTTTAGATTATCTTTGATGGAAACGATAAAAAATCTGGATAACATGGATCACACAGCACGCAAAACTCAACTCATCCAGGCGATCGCCACCGTTGCTACCCAACAAAAACTAGATGTGGACGTACCCCTGACCGACATCGACCTCGCTAAAGACATCGTGCAGCAACTCGAAACCCAAACCATTGCTCTCGAACAGGTTAATCCCAACCCACAACCCCTAAAAACCCAAGCAGAATTACTTAATGGCACATGGCAACTCATCTATTCCACCGCCAGAGAAATCAGAACCTTAACCACTTTACCCCTCGGCTTCCAACTGGGTCGCGTGTATCAGGTCATTGATGTCGCCACCAAAAGTTTTTTCAACCAGGCTTTTTGTAAACATCGTTCCAATGCTCTGGAAGGAAACGTTTTAGTCACTGCCACTTTTTCCGCCGCACCAACTCCCGCAGATGGCATTCCAGACCGAAAAATTAACGTGGATTTTAAACAGCGTTCCATTTTTATCGAAAAGATTTTGGGTTTTCCTTTCCCCTCCAGCAAACCGATCAAAGTCGTCGAAGCCCGTAATCCCGTCGGTAGAATTCCTAGTTTAACCATTACCTACCTCGACGAAGATTTTCGGATTGGTCGTGGGGGCGATGGGAGTTTATTTGTGCTAAAAAAAGTAGAAAAAGTTGCCTAGAATTTTTTGCATTTTTTCCAAATATCAAATTATAAATAATTCTATTATTCTTATTCTATCGATTCCCAGAATGGTGGGTTCCGCTCCATGGGGAATTATGGGTTCATTATGAAGTTGCTTGTGCGCTCTACCACCCTACATTTTGATGTCTGATATCTGATGTCTGACATCTATTAGCTATAAAGACTGGCAACATACTCACCATAGCCGTTGTAGGGTAATGTTTCTTTGATTTCCCAACTAAATTCGCTGCTGTTGCCAATGAATTTTTCGCTTGCCTGGGACCAACGGGGATGGGGGACATTCGGTTCAACGTTGGCTTGAAATTTGTATTCTCTGCCGTCGATGGTATTCCAATAGGTTTTGGGTTGGGTGGCAAGAAATTCAATTTTAACGATGGATTTTGCACCTTTAAAACCATATTTCCAGGGTAAAACCATGCGCAGGGGAGCACCATGTTGTTTGGGTAAATCATGTCCGTAGATGCCGAGGGCGAAGAAGGCGAGTTCGTTGTTCATTTCTTCGATGGTTAAGCCTTCGGTGTAGGGCCAGGGCAAACTACCGAGGTGGAAACCGGGGCCATAGGTGACGTTTTCGTCGTAGTAGCTGGAAAAGCTGACGAATTTAGCGGCGGCGGTGGGTTCGACGGCTTTGATGAGTTCGCGCATGGGGAAACCGATCCAGGGTAAAACCATTGACCAGGCTTCGACGCAGCGGAAACGGTAGATGCGTTCTTCGAGGGGAAATTTTGTTTTGAGGTCGTCGATGTCGTAGGTTTGGGGGTTGTTGACAAGTCCGCCGACTTCGACTTTCCAGTTTTCGGTGGGGAGGTTCTGGGCGTTTTGCCAGATGCCTTTTGTGCCGCCAAATTCGTAGAAGTTGTTGTATTGTCCGGCAAATAGTTCTTTGGTGATGGGGCGATCGCCGACCTTAAAGGCTGTGTTGGGGGTTGCCTTAAGTTTGGGTAAGTCGAGGGTTTGTTTGAGCATGGCGTAGGGATCTGCTTCCTTCGCCTTACAACCGACTAGGTTTGTCCCAATGCCAGCACCGATCCCCGCACCGATGATGGTTTTAATAAATTGGCGACGGTTCCAGTAGGAATTTTCTGAGGTGACGAGATTTTCGGTGATCGAGTAGGAGGGGGGAACTTTAAACAGCACCATGGCAACACAACAACGCAACAATAACGACTTTTATTTAATTTCAGACTAAATTTTGGTCTAATTGTCTAAAACTGTAGCGCATTTGCTTGGAGGGACGATTGCCACAGCGGCTGTAACGTTGTCTGTAACATTCTTTTACAATTGAGATTGCCCTTTAGCGGAGAGTCGTTGTGAAGGTTTTTTTGCAACTGGAGCCAAAAACAAGAATTAATTTAGCGTTTTTATTTTGCGCAGCGCTGGGATTCTGGTTAAGTATGACCAGTTTATTGCCTGTGTTGCCGATTTATATCAAGGATTTGGGCGGGAATGATCAGCAGGTGGGCTTTGTGATGGGTTCCTTTGCCATTGGTCTATTGCTCTCTCGCGCCTATTTGGGCAAGATGGCGGATGAGCAGGGACGGAAACGGGTGATTTTGCTGGGGGCGGCGGTGACGGGCATTGCACCCTTGGGCTATTTATTTTTGGAAACGATTCCCCAGATGATGGTTTGGCGGGCGTTTCATGGTCTGAGTATTGCGGCTTTTACGACGGGCTATAGTGCCTTGGTGGTGGATTTGGCTCCGAAAAAAAATCGGGGGGAAATTGTTAGTTACATGAGTTTGGCGATTCCGATTGGCATGTCAATTGGTCCCATTTTGGGGGGCTATTTGTTGGAGACGACGGGTTATCCGGTGATTTTGTCGGTGTCGTCTGTCTGTGGGATGTTTGCGTTGTTGTTTGCGAGTCAGACCAAGGAGAAGTCGCGGGCGGATCGGCTATTGGCGGAACATGAGGCAGCGGGGCGATCGCCAGAAATAGTGGCAAGCAATCGTCAATTCTCTGAATTAATGCGGGATAAGAGTTTATATATTCCTTCCCTGGTGATGCTCTGTATTGGGTTGGTGTTTGGGACATTGGTAAATTTTTTGCCGTTGCACATCCGGGAATTGGGGATTGATTTTAATACGGGCTTTTTCTATGGGGCGGCGGCGATTTCGAGTTTTATGATTCGTATTGTGATTGGTCGCGCTTCCGATACCCAGGGGCGGGGACTGTTTATCAGCATGAGTTTGCTCTGTTATGCGGCAACGATGTTTTGCTTGACCTATGCGGTGCAAGCGCCATTATTTCTAACTGCAGGGGTGATTGAGGGGATCGGTGCGGGGACGTTAATTCCGATGATGATCGCCTTGATGTCGGATCGATCTTCTGAGCATGAAAGGGGTAAGGTCTATTCGATTTGTATTGGGGGCTTTGATGTGGGGGTCGCGTTGGCAGGTTTGGGTTTGGGGGTTGTGACGCAAACGGTGGGCTATCAGGGCGGGTTTGCGATCGCCGGAGGTCTAGCCCTGTTCGCATTTTTGATCTTTTTGACCCAGGGTAATCTCAATGTCAGGTCTTCGGTGCAATTTGCCTTTGGGAAAGGGGGCGATCGCTATGCCCAACGTCTATAGGATTGTCGGGAGTTTAAGTCAATATAGGTAAATAGTCGCCCATCACCTGTTGCACCGTCTTTAATTATGAAATCTGTCCCCTCATGAACTGAAGAGAAACGGGTTAAAAACTGGAACCCCTGATTTTTTAAAGTCTTCTACGTTTCGGGTCACCACACAAAGGTCATGGACAACGGCGATCGCCGCGATAAATAAATCCGGTTGGCTAAAGGTATAGTTCTCTTTTCGTCCCTGCTCCACCATCCGCCGCCATTGCAAAATCACCTCCTCATCCACACCCAACAGGCGATCGCTAAACCAAGGGCGTAAAACCTGATCCAGCCATTCATTCAATTCCTGACGAAAGACATCATCCTTTGTCCGCTCAATCCCAAACCGAATTTCCGCCATCGTAATGGTGCTGAGATAGAAAGAATTCGGTGATTGGCGATCGCTCCATGCTTTCACCGCCGGATGACAATTTTGCTTACGCAGCTCTGAAATCACATTTGTGTCCAGTAACCAGCCCTTCATAACTCCACTTCTCGCACTGGACTTTGCACCCTCGACGGCTCAAAATCTAAGTGACTTAATGGGGACTGAGACAAAAAATCATGGATATTTGGTTGCGCTATCAGCGGT
>JBIKYI010000152.1:0-6511 GCA_044355355.1 Limnothrix sp.
ACAACAAATTCAGATCCAACACCGGGATAGGAATTGCAAAAAATCTCCCCATGGTGCTGCTGTACGATGCGGTAGGCGACAGATAAACCCATCCCAATACCCTTGCCCACATCTTTAGTCGTAAAAAATGGATCAAATATTTTTTCAAAGACCTCTGGGGCAACCCCTAAGCCATTATCAAAAAATGAAATTTTTATTTTTTGTTCCTCTAAATATTCTGTCGTAATGCAGATTTCACCCTGATAAACATCCAACTCATGTGTATCTGATTGATTTGCCTCTGATTTGATTTTTCTTTCTTCAATCGCATCAATCGCATTAGAAATGATATGCATCAAGGCTTGATTGATATTCCTTGCATGGCAGTGAATCGGTATAATCTCGTTATATCTGCAAGTGACATCAATCTTTCTTTCCTGCAATCGTTGACGCATGATGCTCAAAATATTATCAATACAATCATTCATATTGATTGGTTTAATATCTGCTTCATCAAGACCGACAAAGGTTCTGAGGGAAGAAATAATTTCACTAATTCTTGCAGAACCATGTTTAATGGAAGCAATGGTTTTTGGTAAATCTTCTAGTAAATAGTCTAGTTCTACTTCTTCTAGGAAATCAGTGACTTCTTGGGGGGGATTTGGGTAGTTTTCTTGATATAGTTGGACGATTTGGCTGAGGTCTTGAAAGTATTGTTCGATGGGTTTGAGATTGCCATTAATAAAGTTATTGGGATTATTAATTTCGTGGGCAAGTCCGGCGACTACGAGGCTCAAGCTTGACATTTTCTTGGTCTGAATCAGTTGGGCTTGGGTTTCTTTGAGGGTATGGTTGGCGATCGCCAATTGGTCATACAGTTTTTTCTGGCGTAAACCCGCCCGAATACGTGCGAGTAGTTGGCTTTTGACGATAGGTTTGTTGAGGAAGTCATCGGCACCGGATTCTAGACCAAAGACTTGATCTTCGATGGCAGTTTTCCCCGTGAGTAGGATGAAGATAATGCTCGCTAAATCAGGATCTGATTTGATTTGTTGACAAAGTTCAATGCCTGTTAAACCGGGCATGACCCAATCGCAGAGTACTAGGTCTAACTTCTCTGTCCTGATAATGTGTAGTGCAGTCTGGGCATCCTTGGCGTAGAGAAGGTTGTAGTTAGAATCTTTGAGGGATTGTTTGAGGAGGAGGGTTTGGACGGGATCGTCTTCAACGATCAGAATATCGGCTTCTTGTGGGGAATTATCCATAATGTGAGGGGGAGTCTGATAATTACCCTGCTGACTTGTTTGATTCTTTTCTGTAACTAGATGGTAAGACATCTTCATCCTACGGTGGAGGGCTTGTTTTTGAAGTTTATTTAAAGTTTTGTACTCAATTTAGATGCTCATGGTGACATCTTAACGATTCTCAATGATGGATAAAAGCGACAAATGTCTTAATTTTGGCCAGGGACACAACAAAAAAAGCACTGGAAGTGAAAAAATCTTTCTTCCAATGCTGGGGCTGTTGATAGGAGGGGACAAGGGTTGTTGTCGGCAAGTGATTATCGCTCTGGACGAGCTTTAGATCAATTCGATCTCTTCTTCCCGGAGGTGGGCGGCGTATTTTGCCTCGAATCGCACTTTGAAGGGCAGTGTGGCGGTGATGGGACGACCGATAATTGCTTCGATTTCTCCTTCCATGCCATTGAGATCGAAGGCTTCTTTGCGATGTTGCGGGTGATTGTACACAATGACGGATTCTCTAACACGGATGCGATCGCCGACGTTCATAAAACTCTGTGTTCCTTTCGTGAAACTTTAAAAATAAACTTAAAATCTAGACGCTCAAAGTCCAGCCAATAACCAGACTATTTTACATAGGTGGGGGTATTCTCGCGTATTGCCTCTGGATCTTCTTTATGTTCTCGTCTGTTCTGGTTTCTCTGCCTAGGGGGTGGCGATCGCCCAGCGGCTGATCCGATCCGACGGAGTGTAAACATTATTGAGCAGGGGGCAGCAATCCTAAATGGTCAATGCAGAATAGGGATATGACCGCACGAACAGGATATTGAGCATGCAGTTCTGGCTAACTTTTTTACAGACCCTCCCTGAGCTAACTCAGTCTGAACTTGAGGCGATCGCAGAGAGCGATCTCTTTACCCCCCAAACCAATCGGGGTGAACTCTCCACCACTGCCGCCAACATCGAGGCGATCGCCACTCCCGCCGCCGCCCTGCCCATCGGTGGCGCAGTGATTTTTCCCGGCATCATCGTCAGCCTGATCATCCTCTTCCTGATGAGCGTTTGGGCATACACCCGCGTTTACGTCATCACCCCCAACAACGAAGCCTTCGTCCGCACCGGGGGCGTAATCCGCAAGAAAAAAACCGTCATCCTCAACGGCGGTTGCGTTGTCCTCCCCGGCTTCCACGAACTCACCCGCGTACCCTTACGGGAAATCTCCATCGATGTTGAACGCACCGGAAACCTCGCCGTCCGCACCCAGGATTACCTCCGGGCGAATATGCGCGTCACCTTCTATGTCTGCATTAACGCCAACGAAGAAGATGTTCTCGTCTCCGCCGCCAGATTGTCCAAGCAAGGCAAAATTTCCGAAGCCGACATTAAAGATGCCCTCGAAAAACGTGCCGATGACGCAATCCGTGCCGCCGCCAAACGTAAAAGCATCGCCGAAATTGACTCCGATAAACTCGGTTTTGCCGATGAAGTCCTGAACCTGATCCAACAGGATCTGAAAAAAGTAGGTTTAACCCTCAATAACATCGCCATCTCCGAAATCGAAGAAAGCGACACCTACGATGAAAATAACTTCTTCGATGCCCAGGGCGTAAAACTCCGCACCGAAACCATCCAAAAATCCATTCAAGAAAAACTCGATGTTGAACTGGGCATCCTCCGGCAAAAGCGCGAACTAGAACTCAACACTAAAGTCAAAATCGAAGAACAGGAACTCGCGGCTGAACAACAATCCCTCAAACTGGCGAAACAAAAGGAAGAGGCAACCATCAACCAAGCCAAGGAAATTGAATTTTTAAAGGCGCAGCAAGCCCAGGAAATTCAGGCAGCCCAGGATCAGGAACTCGCCAAGATTGAACGGAATAAAATCCTCCAGGAAAAGGCGGTTGAAGAGGAAAAAATTCAACAAAAGTTGGCAATTCAACAAAGTCAGATTCTCGCCGACATTGAACTAGAGGCACAAAATAAGGCTCTCAAAGTTGCCCGTACGCAACAGCAACAGGAGGCAGAAATTGCAGAGATCACCCGCAAGAAAACCATTGAGGCTTCCCAGTTAAAAGCTTTGGTTGCCGTCGCTGAGGCCGAACAGGAATCGAAAATTGCCCAACAGGAAGCGGCGATCGCCATTGCCCAGAAAGAACGGGAAAGATTTGCAGCAGAAGCAGAACGATCCCAAGCCCAGGAAGCCGTATCCACCGCCCAAGCCGTCGAACAAGCCCAACGGGAACAACGCCTCGCTGTGATTGATGCCGAAACCGATGCCAGCAAAAAACGGATCGCCGATCAGAACGTGGTGGAGATCGATGTGTTCCGTCGCCGTCGCCAAGCGGAGATTGCCCGTCAAGCAGCAGAACTAGAAGCCGATTCCATCCGCACCTTAGCCGAAGCAAACCGTTATAAAGCCCTTGCCGAAGCCCAGGGTAAACAAGCCATTATCGAGGCGGAAAATGCCCTTAGCAATGCCAACCGCACAGCGGAATTAATTAAATTACTACTGCCAGAAATTGCCGACCAATTGCCGGATATTATGCGCGCCCTTGCGCCTCAGCCCGGTGTATTGGGAGATGCCAAGATTTTCGCGTTTCCTGGCGCGAATGGTGATGGAGCAGGCATGGGGGAAATTAGCAAATTGATGCTGTCCACCAGTGGTCTTTCCCTAATTAATTCCCTGATGGATGAAGGTAAATTGGGCAGTCTTTTGGGGCAAATTAAAGGCTTTTTGCAGGATAATTCAGCGGATACAGGCTCTTCGCAAATCCTAGCGGATATCGAGTCTTTGTTGGATTCTTCTAAAAGCACTACATCTACAACTGCTACCCCGTCGAATCCTCAACCGACGGTCATTGTGCCGCCGTCTAGTGACGATATCGCAGGGGCTTAAGCCTAGGGTAAGCCTAGGGAAAACCGAATACGCTACCATGGCAAACATAAAAATCAACATAAAATCAGTTGGGGCATAGGTAGCTTGCGGTATTTTTGGCGAAAATCCAGCGTTTTGTTGCTGGTCTTTGGTCTGTGGGGTTGTGCGCAACAGAGTTCTCTGGAAAGTAGTTTGGCTCCGGATCCCAAGCTGGTTGAACAGAAGGGTTTGCAGGCTGCTCAGGGAACGGTTAAGGGTCTGCCGCAGGATTTTCCGGCGATTATTCCTCTGTATCCGGGCGCAACGCTCATGCAGGTTCAGGGGACTTCGACCATGTGGGCGATCGCCGACGACCTGACCAAGCTAGAAAACTTTTATCGCCAAGCCTTTGAGCAGGGTAAATGGGACTTAGCGAATACTGATAGCGACACGAAAAATGCTGATCCGTCCTTAACGGCGATCGTTGCCAAAAAAGACAATGTGGAAGTAACGCTCACCTTTTCGCCCGGAGCGGCTCCCCCGGCGAAAACATCGACCCAGGGCAAAGTTGGCACGACCTATATCCTTGCCTATCGTTTATTGTCAGCGCCATCAACGCCACCAGTGCAACCGGAGTTGAATTCTACGGCCCCCTCCCCACAGGATAATCCCGATTTAACGACACCCGCTGGCAGTGATAATCCCCCTCCAACCGCCTCGGAAACTTCTGCTTTAATTACCCAGTTGGAAACCCTGGGGGTATTTCAGGCAAGTGAATTTAATGCCACCCAGGTGATTACCCGTCGTCAATTTGCCCGGTGGTTACTGACTGCCCATAACAAAATTTATGGCGATCGCCCCGACCAACAAATTCGCCTCGCCAATAGCAGCAGTAAGCCTGTGTTTACGGATGTGCCAGCGAGTAACCCTGACTTTGCCATTATTCAAGGGTTAGCAGAAGCTGGGTTTATTCCTTCCAGTCTGACCAATGCGACCAATGCCCTGACCTTCCGCCCCGATGCCCCCCTGACGCGGGAAGCCCTCATCGCCTGGAAAGTACCCCTCGATCGCCGTCAAGCGTTACCCACCACCACCCTGGATCAAATTACCGAAACCTGGGGCTTTCAGGATGCTGCCAAAATTGAAACCCGTGCCCTCCAGGCTCTCTACATCGATTTCCAGAATGGGGATCAAGCCAATGTGCGGCGAATGTTTGGTTATACAACCCTCTTTCAACCCACTAAAACTGTGACCCAACAGGAGGCGGCGATCGCCATTTCCTATTTCGGTTTCCAGGGGGAAGGTCTATCCGTCACCGAAGCCCTTGCCAAATAATATTAAGTTCTCGGTTACAAGATTAACCTAAGACTATTCATGTCTATTTCTTAACAGAAAGAACCCCAAATATAATTTTTTAGTAATATGTAAAAACTCACTAAACAGTAAGATTACTTTTATTACTATGGCAAGACTAACAGGCGGTCAAAGAGCACTAAAAGCATTTGTTACAGCAAAGAATAATCCTTCCCAATTTGAAGTCAAAGAAATCATCAAGCCCCATCAGCTATTGGAAAAAGGAGAAATATTAGCAAAGATTCCAGACTGTTGGGTAGATCCAGATACGGGCAAAAAAAAATGTAAAACTGTACATGGTATCGTTACAAAAAAATAACGATGAAGTCTTCATTTGTAAAAAAATTAGCAACAAAAATCAATGCTTTTACGCAATGCATAGGACAAATTTTAGTTTATGCATTTACGATTAAGTATGAATTCACCTCAGTTCTAATAGGGAAAATGATTTGGCCATTTTTTCTGTTTTTGGGGATATTCGTATTTAAGAGTGAGATTAAAGATTTAGCAACAGAGATTACAAAAAAAATACCTTATGCCAATACGCTCGCTATCACTGCTGACGGTATTCAAATAGCTGTTAATAAAAGCAATATTATTGATACCAAGAATAATATTGAAGAGTTTGAGATTATTAGTCAATTGACAGGAGAAGAGATTGTTTTTTTAGTAGAAAACTCTGAAAGTACTACGGCTTTTATGGCTAGTGAAGGGTTTAAAAAAGATCAATCTGTTTTAGACCGTTTAAAAGAGTTGGGTCTTTATGAAATTGATTATGAATATGACAAAGACCCTGATTCTGAAGTTTATACAAACCCCAAATCAGATTTCCATAACAAAAAATTTGATGTATTTTATCAATCTACCCCACTAGGGGATGATGTGAGGCAGACTATCAACCAAATCACAACTGAATGCTTTGTTAATGGATGTATCTTTGAAAAAGAATAAATCCAGTTAAAACAGCGCCAATTCAAATTTGAAGTGCAACAGGTTCTGATGATGACAGCAAGAATACTTCACTCGGAGTGCGATAGTCAAGCGATTTTCTTGGTCGATTATTAATTAAATCTACCACCTTATT
>JBIKYI010000153.1:0-6507 GCA_044355355.1 Limnothrix sp.
GTTAAATTTAGTTAAGACATCGTCATAAAAAACGTAATCTTTAATCAAAACATTGACAGCAACTAATTTGAATGTTAGAGCAGTCTCCCCTGCTACCGACCTTTTTTAAAAAATGTTGCTTACTTAAAATACAGAATATCAAACCAAAATAGCGAAGATTAACCCATGAAATCATCCTGGAAAACCATTGTCCTGTGGGCATTACCGCTGCTTGTTATTGGCTTTTTTGTCTGGCAAGGGGCTTTTTCCGCGAATCCCGCCAACCTCTCCACTGGCAACACTGCCAACGTGCGCATGAGCTACGGTCGCTTTCTTGAGTACCTTGATGCTGGTCGAGTAACCAGTGTCGATCTGTATGAAGGCGGACGCACTGCCATTGTGAGCGCCGTAGATCCAGAACTCGATAATCGGGCGCAGCAACTCAGGGTTGACCTCCCCGGCAATTCGCCAGAGTTGATCACCAAGCTCCGTAAAGCCAACGTCGATTTTGACTCTCACCCCATCAGTAATAACGGCGCGGTTTGGGGCATTCTTGGGAATTTAATCTTCCCTGTTTTGTTGATTTCCGCCCTGTTCTTCCTCTTCCGTCGCTCGAATAATATGCCCGGTGGTCCCGGTCAGGCGATGAACTTCGGCAAATCGAAAGCTAAGTTCATGATGGAAGCAACAACAGGTGTCATGTTTGATGATGTGGCAGGTATTGAGGAAGCAAAAGAAGAGTTACAGGAAGTTGTGACGTTCCTCAAACAGCCTGAGAAATTTACCGCTGTGGGCGCAAGAATTCCCAAAGGTGTTCTTCTCGTGGGTCCTCCTGGAACGGGTAAGACTCTATTGGCAAAGGCGATCGCCGGAGAAGCGGGCGTACCCTTCTTCAGTATTTCCGGTTCCGAGTTTGTCGAAATGTTCGTCGGTGTCGGTGCATCCCGCGTCCGTGACCTGTTTAAAAAAGCGAAAGAAAACGCCCCTTGCCTCATCTTTATCGATGAGATCGATGCCGTCGGTCGTCAGCGTGGCGCAGGTATTGGTGGCGGTAACGACGAGCGGGAACAAACCCTCAACCAGTTACTCACCGAAATGGATGGTTTTGAAGGCAATACTGGCATCATTATCATTGCAGCCACCAACCGCCCCGATGTCCTCGACTCCGCGTTAATGCGTCCCGGTCGTTTTGATCGCCAAGTCACCGTTGACACCCCCGACATCAAAGGTCGTCTGAATATCCTAGAAGTTCACGCCCGCGACAAAAAACTCGCTGATGAAATTTCCCTGGAGTTAATCGCCCGTCGTACCCCTGGTTTTAGCGGTGCAGACTTGGCAAACCTCCTCAACGAAGCCGCCATTTTGACCGCTCGCCGCCGCAAGGAAGCGATCACCATGTCTGAAATTGACGATGCCGTTGACCGCGTAATCGCTGGTATGGAAGGCACTCCCCTGGTGGATAGCAAGAGCAAGCGTCTCATCGCCTACCACGAAGTGGGTCATGCCATTGTCGGTACACTCCTGAAGGATCATGATCCCGTCCAGAAAGTCACCCTCATTCCCCGTGGTCAAGCCCAAGGTTTAACTTGGTTCACACCCGATGAAGAGCAGGGTCTAACCACGAAGGCTCAGTTAATGGCGCGGATCTCTGGTGCTTTGGGTGGTCGTGCTGCCGAGGAAGAAATCTTTGGTTATGACGAAGTAACCACAGGTGCTGGCGGTGACTTACAACAAGTTAGCGGCATGGCGCGTCAGATGGTCACTCGCTTTGGTATGAGTGATTTGGGTCCCCTTTCTCTAGAAAGTCAACAGGGTGAAGTCTTCCTGGGTGGCGGTTTTATGAATCGTTCTGAGTATTCTGAGAAGGTAGCATCCCGCATTGATGAGCAAATGCGTCTGATTGCCGAAGAAGCCCATCAGATCGCTTGCCAAATTGTGCGCGATAACCGTGAAGTGATTGACCGCTTGGTTGACCTGCTGATTGAGAAGGAAACCATTGGTGGTGAAGAGTTCCGTCAGATCGTGGCTGAATATACGACTGTGCCTGAGAAAGAGCAGTTTGTTCCCCAGCTCTAGGATCAATGAGATGGCGCAATTAAGTTGCCACTAGATTGTCATTAATTTAATTAATTGTGAGGAGTAGATTTAGATTTTAAATCTGCTCTTTTTTTTGTGCGATCGCCAATTCCCCTATAATGTGGCTTATAAGATTACATAAGATTGTAGGAGCTTTAATAATTATGGCAGCCGTTATTCCTTTTGCTGGTTATATTCTCGTTTTTACTGTACTTGCTTTGGGTGGTTTTATCGGTCTTCGTTCTGCGAATATCATTTAATTTCAGGTTTGTATTTTAAAATCCGACTGTACAAAAACTGTCATGAGTCTCTTTTTTTAGGCTAAATTGACAGTTTTTTTGTGTCTATTTTGATTTAATTTTGATTTTCCTGGATTTGTTTGTGTTTAAAAGTGCTAATGCAAATATCAATGTTTTCTAACGAGCTTTATTGTTAATGTTGACTGTTGAATATTGGTTGATTTCTTTTGCTGATTTAACAGGGGCTGATGCCTTGATGCCTTTACTGTCGGAGGATGAACGGCTGCGATCGCAACGGTTCAAGTTTCCTGTTTTGCAACAAAGATTTGTCTTGGGTCGTGGGGCATTGCGACAAATTTTAGGGACTTATTTAGGGCAAAATCCCCAGGATTTACAATTTTCCTATGGGGAGCAGGGTAAACCTTTTGTGGAGGGTTTGGTGTTTAATTTTTCCCATACCAAAGATTGGGCATTATGTGCAGTAACGGCACAAGCGGAATTATTATTGGGGGTCGATATTGAATCGGAAAATCGTCTGAGTGATCCCATTTCCCTCGCTAAAAGATTTTTTCATCCCCAGGAATTTACCTACCTACAACGATGTCCCCCCCATCAGCAACAGGCTATTTTTGTGCAGTTTTGGACGCTGAAGGAAGCCTATCTCAAAGCTAAGGGGGTGGGTTTACAGGGGGGGCTGGATAGTTTTCACATTGAGCTTGAACCTTCTCCTTATCTGGTCTCTCCCAGGGGTGAGTCCTGGTCGTTTGAGCTTTGTGAGCTTGTGCCGTCACACCAGGGGGCGATCGCCATTGATCAGGCAGAAGCTCGGTTCATTGCCAAAGGTGAATGGCTAATCCACGTGAATTCGGGTTAAGCCGAAGGCTGTAATGCCCAGTCTAACTGCAATGAGGTCTTTACCAAATCTTAAAAACAAGCTTAATAAACTGCACCACGCATCAGTAAACAAGGGAGTATCATCTCGATCCCCCCTCAATCTGGGGATTAGTTCATTAAATGTTTAGCATCAGTGATCGCCAATCTCACCTGATCAAACCCTGTGCCGCCATAACTATTACGAGCCGCGACAACTTAGGTGTAAATGCTAAACTTGACCCAGAAACATTAGGAGAGTGATCGCTATGGCTTCTAATTTGGGGTTTTATGCAGAAGAATTCCAAATATAAAGTGTCATGAGATGGAAACTTTCCGTATAATCGCTAGTTAGGCAGCTCATGTAGGGAGGTTTCGTGGACTTTGTGATAGCATATCCTGACACTACATTCAAAGATGCCTCATCCACCAGAGGAAACAACAATGAAGAGTTATAAAGATGTTTTTACAAGCGACGTGGTGTTGAACGACACATTTAGCTTTAAGCTGGATTATTCTGGCTCCATCATTAAAGTCAACTCGGAATACGTCCCTGTCAGTGAGGCTGATGAAGATGCGGACGTGCGACTCCTCAATCTTCAGCATAACTTTGACCTGGTTGCTGTTGCATTAGACATTAATGATTTTACGATATACATCAAGGATTATTCATCTCGATTACGTGACCATTTACAGAAAAATAAACCAGAAAGAGTCACCCCATTTCTTCGGGGTGGTCAAGCGTTTTGGAAATGGGCTACCTTAAATTTCAATGAGCTTGAGTTGTACACTGGTCGTTCCGAAGACCTGAAAGGTGGTCTCATATATTCTTACTGGGAAAATGACAACGACCCAGGTCCGGTGTTTTATTATTTCGCTGATGGGCTTGTCTAAACGGAAGATAGTCCGAAATGATTGAGATCATTTTTGGAGACTAGGCGTAACGCGATCTTCAAAGAATCCATAAATCAATTCAGCCCACCTATGCCTTTCAAGCAAGCCTAACTCTGGGAAAGGCGGGTTCGGTTAACTCGAACGTTAGATAAAGAACGATCGCCACCATGCATCACTCAATTAGGGAGTACCATCTCGATACTCCCTCAATTTAGAGGTGAATCCATTAAATGTTTGGCATCGGCGATCGCCAATCTCACCTGATCAAAACCTGTGCCGCCATAACTATTACAAGCCGCGACAACTTGCTTGGGGGCGATCACCGAATCAAAATCTTCTACAAACCGCTCGACAGACCAAAAACAACTCCCTCATCATCAACTAAGGGAGAAATTGTCACTAAAAAGATTCGAGAAATTCCATCTTTATTCAGCCGAACTGTTTTTTAGTTTTCAACCTGTTCGCCATTTTTAAATCCTTCGAAAATAAGCTGTTCATCTTCAAAGCATTGGGAGGGAATAAAAAGTATCCAGCACATTGTAACGCTCAAGGGCTGCGAGGCGATCGCCCTCATTGGCTGTAATTTCAGGGATTTGCATAGATAGACTTCAACTGATCTGTTCTTCAAGAATAACAATTGCGGTTCCTCGAAACCCGCTAAACAGCGATAAACGACACAGATCAAAACGTTCGTTAAGGCGATCGCCTACAATAGCTAAAACATTAAACCTATTAGATAAAGAAAAAAGTTATGTCCGTACTGGCGGCGATCGCAGTTTTGGCTCTCCTGATCGTGGTTCATGAGCTGGGTCATTTTTCAGCAGCACGACTCCAAAAAATTCATGTAAACCGTTTCTCGATTGGCTTTGGCCCAACTCTCCTCAAGTACCAGGGCAAAGAAACCGAGTATGCCCTCCGTGCTTTTCCTCTCGGTGGTTATGTTGGGTTTCCCGATGATGATCCCGACAGCGACATCCCCCCGGAGGATCCGGATCTACTCCGTAATCGTCCTATTTTTGACCGGGCGATCGTCATTAGTGCCGGGGTAATTGCCAACCTCATTTTTGCCTACTTCCTGCTCACCGTCCAAGCCGGAACCGTTGGCTTTCAAGACATAAATTATCAACCGGGTGTCCGTATCCCCGAAGTTTTGACCAATGTTGAATCTCCCGCCGCCAAGGCTGGCATCCAGAGTGAAGATATTATCCTCGGTATCAACAATCAACCCCTGCCGACTGGGAAAAATGCCCTCGAAGAATTGCGACGCATTATCCAGGACTCCCCTGGTCAACCCCTTACCTTACAGGTGCAGCGGGGCAATGAAACCCTCTTACTCACCGTAACTCCCGATGGGGGTAGCGATGGTCAGGGAAAAATCGGCGTGATGCTTGCCCCAAATGGCGAAGTTATCCGTCGTCGTGCAGCGAATCCCATTGCGGCGTTACAGGCTGGCTCCAGGGAGTTTCAGCGGTTGGCAGGCTTAACGATCCAAGGTTTTGGGCAGTTGGTGTTTAATTTCCAAGAAACGGCACAACAGGTTGCTGGTCCCGTGGCGATCGTCGCAGTGGGCGCAGATTTGGCAAAGGATGACCTCAGCAACCTCTTCCAATTTGGCTCACTGATTAGCATTAACTTGGCGATTATCAATATTTTGCCGCTTCCTGCTTTGGATGGTGGACAACTGGCGTTTCTTCTATTTGAAGGGATCTTTGGTAAGCCGATTCCGATTCGACTCCAGGAGAATATTATGCAAACGGGCTTGGTTTTATTGCTGGGCCTGGGAGGATTTTTAATCGTGCGTGATACGGTAAATCTGGCTTTCTTCCAAAATCTGATCCGCTAATTGGGCGATCGCCCCGATCCCTCATTCACTCCAGAATGGGGGATTTTTATATAAACCCTACCCAAAATTCCCACCATGGCACAAAAATTTAGCCCCGAAAAACTTGCCCGTCTACGCACCGAAGCCCAAAACCCCTACCGGACCCTCAGGCAATTTATCTACATCTGTTTTGCCATCTCCGGCTTTATTGGTGGAGTCGTTTTCCTTGCCCAAATCGCCGCAGGTCGGGACTTAGCGACCTCCATCCCTAATTTTGGCGTTCAGGCAGGCGTAGTTACCCTGATGATTTTTCTCTGGCGTTGGGAAGATAAAAATAAAAAGAAGAACAGTAATCAAGACAATAAAAAACAATAAATAATTCACCTGAGTTCGGGATAAGGAATAAGAATAACAAAAGGCTATAAACTTTGTAGAACAACCCATTCAGGGATACTTTCAGTCTCGTTATTTATGCTTGTACCTCATCACAAGTGTTTTTTCTAAAGTATTCTTCGAGCTTTACATCGACTAGTATCACTGTATCAAAAGCTTCTATTTCATTCAGGTCAATGATTTCAGGACTTGGCTTAAAGATGGCATTCGCGATTCAATTCACCACTCAATTCA
>JBIKYI010000155.1:0-6486 GCA_044355355.1 Limnothrix sp.
ATTCTGGACAGTTCATTTTTTCTTCAATTCTATCTTTCCTCTTCTACTTCACCAACGCCTAATAAAAAGCCTACTCAGCAAGACTGAAATTGATAACAAAATTGCGGGCTGGGTGAAGGATCCCGACAGTAAGGCGGAGATTCCCATTGAAACCTGGATCGCCGATGCGGGTTTTTGGTTTGCCATTCTCTTTACTGTGGTCGCGGTTCTCCAAACGCTCCAGCTTGATGCGGTTTATACTCCCCTCAATGCTCTACTGAGCCAAGTGACTGGCTTCATTCCGCAACTGTTTGCTGCGGCAATTTGGCTAGGGGTTGCCTGGTTCGTCGCGACGATCGTTAGGTTGATCGTGATTAAAGGTCTCGGTACTTTTGATTTGGATAAGCGTCTCCAACAGGAAATGGAAGAGACTGCCGAGGGCGGCAAGGAGCAAGTCGGTGTTTCTGAAACGATCGGAAATGCGCTGTACTGGTTCGTTTTCTTCTTTTTCCTCACGCCAATCTTAGAAACTTTGGGTCTGGAGAGTACTCTCGCTCCGATTCAAAATCTTCTGGATGAGGTGTTGTTGATTGTACCGGATCTGTTTGCTGCGGCAATTATTGGTCTGGTGGGCTGGTTTATCGCCCAGGTTGTCCGTCGTCTGGTCACTAATTTGCTGAAGGCGACTGGTGTGGATGCCATTGGTGAAAAGCTCGGTTTGAGTGGCACAAATGGTCGTCAGTCTCTTTCTTGGATTTTGGGGACGATCGCCTATGTGTTGATTTTGATTCCGGTGGCGATTTCTGCGTTAAATGCGGCTCAGGTGGAAGCGATTTCTACGCCGGCGATCGCCATGTTGGATCAGGTGATGACTTTGTTACCCAAGGTTTTGGGTGCTTCGATCATCATCACTCTCGCCTATGTGGTGGGTGAATATGTGGCTGAGTTGGTCACGAATATTTTGACGGGCTTCGGGTTTGACGGTGTGTTAACCTGGCTCGGTCTGGACAGCATGATTGGCGCTAAACCCGCTGACTCCACAGGTGAAGAAGGGGCAACGGCTAAACCGGGTAAAACGCCTTCCCAGGTGGTGGGGAATATTGCCCTAATCGCGATCCTCTTGGTTGCTGCTTTGACGGCGGTGGATATTCTGGAGATTGAGGCGTTAACAACTGTGGTCGGTGTGATCTTGGCGATCGCCGGGCAGGTGTTGGTCGCGTTGTTGATCTTTGCGATCGGCTTGTATTTCTCGAATATTTCCTACAAAGCGCTTGCTGCCTCTGGTTCGCGTCAGTCGAAGATCTTGGGTCAGGCGGCGCGGATTATCATCTTGACCCTTGTGGGGGCGATGGCGTTGGAGCAAATGGGTATTGCAACGAATATCGTTAACCTGGCTTTTGGTCTGTTGGTTGGTGGTATCTCTGTGGCGATCGCCATTGCTTTTGGTCTCGGCGGCAAGGATATTGCTAGTGAACAAATTAGAGGTTGGCTCGACTCCATGAAGGATGACTAAATCTTCGGGAGCTTGAATCAGTTCTATTGCTAATTTGTTTGCATTAATCTGTTTTTATAGGATTAATAACTCAGTGAAAAAGGTGCGGCTTCGGTCGTGCTTTTTTTTCGTTTAAATTTAATGGCAAGGGCGATCGTCAACATAAACAAGGATGCTTAGATTTTTGCCATGACGGCATCGAGTAGGCTGGTGCGTTTGTCGGTGGTTTGTTCGATTTTGGTTTCGAGGCGATCGCACAGTGCTATTAGTTGATCCACCTTCGCGACGATGCGGTGTTGTTCTGGAAGTGGTGGAAGTGGAATCGGAATACTTTCACACTTTGTTTTGTTCAGATATGAAATCGTTGTAGATGCTGCATTGTTATCTAGAAACTTTTGTTGTGATTTAATTACATATGCAATATATTTTGATGATAAGAACTCAGACATTACAAAACCATGAATTTGTTGATTGCATACAATGTCTGTTTCTGTAACTGCAACAAGTCCAAATTGTCCAACACAACTCATGACAACACTATTTTTTGGAATAATTCGGGCGTTATATTTTTCAACTTCTTCTAGAGAAAGCCCTTGACCTGAATGATTATTTAACAGATTAATCTCAGTTCCTTTACTAAAATTAGATAAAGTAATCCACGGAAAACCACCTGAGAAGCTTTTTGGCTTGTCTCGATTAGGAACAATAGATCCCACAATATTTCCTATACAACACCAAATCCATGTATTCGGTATTTGATACGGATGTAAATTATTAGGATCAATCTCGATTTCTTTGCTTTTCAGAAAAGCTTTTTCAGTAATTTGTTTTGATTTCCAATTCTTGATTTCCTTGAGTAATTCACTAGCGGGCGGATCGTTGGGATCTTGGGGGACGAGTTTACCCATGACGGCTAATTGGAGGATCGCTTTGCGGAGTTCGCTGACGTTTTCTTTGACTGAGTAGAGTTCGTTAAAGTGGGTTTTCAGAAAGTTCCAAGCTTCCCCAAGTTCTTGCTCCGTCTCGGATTTCAGGAGGCGATCGCCTGCCGCCCGTTGAATGATCAGCCGTTTTTTATCCCGTTCTGCCCTGAGCTTTTCTAGCACATCTACCTGATCCATCAGGCGATCGATCCTTTCCACAATTCGCTGTTGTTCCTCAAGTGGTGGAAGCGGAATTAGTAGCTCGATAAATCTATTTACTGAAATTCCGCCGATAATTCCAGTCATAGAATTTTGAAAATATTCTCTAAAAAAACTTGATAAATATATAGACAAAATAAATCTAGGTAAAATTTTCCCAATAATTTCATTTGCAAATAGCTTGTTTCCAAAACAAATATCTCTATTTGTAATCCCACATTTTTTTCCAGCACTACCTCCCTCCGAACATATTAATATTGAATCTTTATGGGCAATTTTAAATTTTTTCTCATCTTCTGGAATAAAAATTCCATTGTTGTAGTTTAGCTCGTCAAAACCATATCCAACATCCTTAGTCGCAATATATGGAATTCCGATAGCCCCCCTATATTTTGTTTCTTTGATGTTTGAATTGATACTATTTCCATTGAAAATATTGCCAATATTACCTAGTCTTACCCATTCCCAACTATCAGGAAGATCATAGGGAATTTCATCCGGTGTAATGTTAGGTAAAGGCTTAGACTTTTTAATCTTGCCCTCTTTAACGCTCTTTT
The DNA here is from genome assembly GCA_044355355.1 of Limnothrix sp. Lineage (GTDB taxonomy): Bacteria > Cyanobacteriota > Cyanobacteriia > Cyanobacteriales > MRBY01 > MRBY01. Next base: position 3,171 of record JBIKYI010000155.1, read on the forward strand.
ATCAAAGTGGGAGAGATATAATTAAGAAAAAAGCCTGAAAGGCAGTGAGGGCATATGGTTAAGCCTCGTGAAGCCAAACCAACAGTAAAAGTCATTGATGAATACTGTGAAGTCTATAGAGACTTATTCCCAGAAGTCAGAAGTTATGAGTCCTTTAAATATTTACATCTGGGATTAATTTCAGATATAAAAAGAAAAACATTTCCTGAGATCGCGAAAGTAGTAGGATTAGAAAATGGACAAAGTTTTGATTATTTTTTGGGAAAAGCAGGGTGGCAAGCAAACCAAGTCAGAGAGAAAAGATTAAAATTAATTTTAGAGCGAGTAGAGCAAGAAAAAATAATCGTAATCATAGATGAAACGGGAGATAGAAAGAAAGGAAAAAAAACAGATTATGTACAGAGACAATATATAGGAAATCTAGGCAAGATTGAGAACGGAATTGTAGCAGTAACTGCCTATGGTATTTACAAAGGAATGACATTTCCATTAATCAGTGAAGTCTATAAGCCAAAATCAAGATTGAAAGCAGGAGATGAGTATAAAAGCAAGCCAGAGATTGCAGGAGAAATGATTAAAAAACTGAAAGAAGTAGGATTTAAAATAAAGCTTGTGCTAGCGGATAGCGAATATGGAGAAAGTCAAAGTAATTTTGTCAGAATCCTAGAAAAGGAAAAACTAGAATATGTACTAGCGATCCGGAGTAATCACGGAGTATGGCTACCTTCTGGGCAAAAAGTGAGAAAAAATAAATGGAGAAATTTTGAGAGAGAGTTCTCAACAGGAAAGAAAGAAGAACGGTACATTAGAGAAATTATCTTCGGAAAAAAGAGGGAGATAAGATATTGGCAAATTACAGATAACAAGGAAACACTACCGAAAAACTCAACTTGGTATGTGATGGCAAAAGTAGCAAATATTAAATATAAAGAAGTAGGGAACTTATACGGATTAAGGAACTGGGTTGAGTATGGTTTAAAACAAAGTAAAAATGAATTAGGCTGGGCAGATTTCAGGATGACAAACTATAGTCGAATTGAGAAATGGTGGGAAATAGTGATGAGTGCATATTTGATGGTGAGTCTCCAATCGGAAGTCTATAATAAACCAAAAGAAAAGACAGACACATCGCGAGAATTAGCTAAAAAAGAAATGCAAAAACATCCATGGTGGGATAAAGGAAAAGGCTGGAAAAATATATTGAATAATTTACGACTATTTATGCAGCCATTGTATTATTTTAATCTACTAAAACCTTGGTTGGTCGTCATTTATAACCCTAATCTTTTGAAGATATTTAGTCGTTTATTCGCTAAGCTTAATAAGCGAACAAATTCTCTATTAGAGAATGTTTTCCCACACAGTTCCTATCTCTCTTCTGCCTAGATTGATAAAAGAGCACTATCTTTAATTCCATGTAATTCTTCAGGATAATCACGACGTTAAGGCGCGACATCATCTACAATATTGAGCTTAGAACTAAACTTAGGTTTGCAATTTTTAGGAGTGCGACATCGCAGATATGGAAGTCGAAAGTTGTTGTCAGGCGCTTCTCAAGCGAATTTTGCCGGAAGTTGACCCTCAAAAATCAGGTTATTGTGTTGATGTTGGAGTTGGGACTTTTGCCTTTTATTGCGAACTATTTGCCAAGCTTGGCTTTCCAACCATTGCCGTTGAACCTTCCCCCATCAAAAAATTACAAAAACTCTGCGATCGCCAAGGGATTCAGTTAGTTGAGGCTTGTTTGTCGGATAAAAATGGGACTCAGACCCTTTATATGGGAAACTTTGCTAGTTTTGCCAATCAAAATTTTAATTCCTTAGAGGCAGAATGGTTTGGTTCTTCCCCTAATACTAAGGAAGTTCAAACCCTAGATTTAATGACATTTCTTGATGACCAAAAAATTGATCATTTAACCTGTTTAAAATTAGATATTGAAGGTTGGGAACCTGTTGTCATGAAGCAACTTTCTGCTTTGCCCGTGATGAAATTACCCAAGATTACCATGTTTGAGTATGGCGGTGGTAGCCCCCGAAATCAGGGTGGAAAAGGTTGGTCAAAATCATTTTTAGATGGTACTTTAACCTGTTTAGAAACCTTGAAAAATTGTGGCTATGGCTTCAGTATTATGGTTGACTACGCCCATGATGCCGAAGTGAAGATTTTTGATCTGCAAACCCATCCCCTCACGCCTGATGAATTGTTTCTAGAAAATGCTCTCTACGGTAATATTATCAGTTTTCGTGGGGGGGCTTTCTCGGAGGAGGCGATCGCCAACATTTGCAAGTCCTATCGGGGTGGTGTGATTAATTGGCTGGTTGAAAAGATTGTGTCCATGAAACCAGAGAACTAGAGCAAGAACTAAAGATGAATTTTTTTGAAATTCCCATTGTTTCATCACTTATTTTTTTGGCACGTTACTTTACTGATAAAAGTGCATTTAAAGCCCAGAAAAAATTAATTACAAGACGGGAACCTATCATTTTTGATGTGGGTGCTCATGTCGGTAATACAGCTAAGGAATACCGTCATTTTTTCCCGAAAGCTAACATTTATTCCTTTGAGCCATTTGCCACTTCTTACCAAAAATTGCAGCAGAAACATCGAAAAGATACGCGTGTTTTTGTGCAAAATTTAGCGGTTTCTGACATTTCTGGGGAACTGGTATTGAATATTAATGCCGATGCCGCTACAAATTCGGTTTTACCGATCGCCGCTGAAGGAAAAATCTGTTGGGGCGATCGCCTCAGAAGTGAAGCAACCTTAGTTGTCCAGAGTGTATCCCTAGATGATTTTTGTGAACAGCAGGGAATTCAGCACATTGATATCCTCAAACTCGATCTCCAGGGTCACGAACTTGCAGCATTAATAGGAACGACAGAGTTATTAAAAAAACAAGCCATCGATCTAATTTATTTTGAATTATTAGTGAGTAAGAGCTATGAAGGACAACCACAACTCCATGAATACCTAAATCTTTTGGAAAAATTTGGCTACCAATTACTCAATTTTTACAGCCCCATTTGTAAAGGTATCCAGCTTATTCAATGCGATTTAATTTTTGTGAGTCCAAGCCTACAGGGTAAGATTTTAAAAAGCATTAAAAAAGGCGGCTTTAGCACAAATTAATACTAATTAATATTAATTCCTTATATTAATTAAGTTGACAATTAAATTGCCCATCTAATAATGGGATCTAGCTTCGAGATCATTACAGGACGCCAATTCAAATTTGAAGTGCAACACCTAGGGTCTTTCTGAAGAGGGACTCATAAGGATATTCTGATGTTAAGTAAAACAATAAGAAATCCCTATG
>JBIKYI010000157.1:0-6440 GCA_044355355.1 Limnothrix sp.
CGCCCTATCTCCTTGTCTCCATGTCTCCCTTTCCTCTTGCCTTTCCCTAGATATATTTACTCAAGAGAGGCGCAAGGGCTTCCTTCACACTGGTGGGGATATGGTCTTTCGGGGTTAAAATCGCATATTTCAGCGCATCATGGGCGGCAGAGGTCGGCGGATTTTGTGCCAGCTTTTCGATGACGGTACGGATCACAGTTTGGGCATTGGCAGCATTTTTATGGAGATTGCCGATGACCATTTCAACGGTGACACTATCGTGATCCGGATGCCAACAATCATAGTCGGTGACAAGGGCGAGGGTAGCGTAGGCGATTTCCGCTTCACGGGCGAGTTTCGCTTCCTGGAGATTGGTCATGCCGATAATATTTGCCCCCCAACTGCGGTAGAGATTTGACTCGGCTTTGGTGGAAAAGGCAGGGCCTTCCATGCAGATATATGTGCCGCCACGGTGTAGATCGACCCCTTCGAGGTTGGCGGCTTCGACCGCATCACCCAGGATTTGGGCAAGGTTGGCACAAATGGGATCCCCAAAGGCAATATGGGCAACGATGCCATCGCCAAAGAAGGTGTCGGCACGGTGACGGGTGCGATCAATGAATTGGTCGGGGATGACCATATCGACGGGTTTAATGTGGGGTTGGAGGGAACCTACAGCGGAGGCGGAGATGATGTACTCTACACCGAGGGTTTTGAGGGCGTAGATGTTGGCGCGGAAGGGCAATTCTGTGGGGAGGAGATGGTGGTTGCGTCCGTGGCGGGGGAGGAATACGACGGGGGTTCCGGCAATGGTTCCGGTGATGAATTTATCGCTGGGGGAACCGAAGGGGGTGTCGATCGCCACTTCTTCAATGTTTTGCAAGGCATCCATTTTGTAGAGTCCGCTGCCGCCGATGATGCCGATTTTAATGTTTGCCATAATTATCCAAGTACCCTTTGCCGAAATAAACTAAGGGTTATTTTATAGAGCTTTTGGGATTTCGCGGCAGGACTGGCTGAATTCGTTTGGTTAAGAAAAGTCGATACAATGGGCAACAGTTTTGTTTTTATGCCTGCTCTGCTCTCAACCTATGCTGGAAAATCTCGGTCTACAACTCTACTATCTCCAACAATGGGGCGATCGCCTGGTGGATCAGCAACTCAGCCATTGGAGTGTGGTGAGCATTTTTCTGGTATTTGGTGCGGGTTTGCTGACGAGCTTAACGCCCTGTACCCTGTCGATGTTGCCGATTACGATTGGCTATATCGGGGGGACAGCGGAAAAAACCAGATGGCAAGCTCTTTTGCAGTCCCTGTGGTTTTGTTTGGGTTTGGCGACGACCTTAGCGGGACTTGGTATTGTGGCAGCGGGTTTCGGGCAGATCTATGGGCAGATCGGCATTGGTCTACCGATTATTGTTAGTGCGATCGCCATTTTGATGGGGCTAAATTTATTAGAAATAATGCCCTTAAGTTTCCCCACCCTCGGCGCAACGGATTGGATCACCAACGACTTACCGACGGGGATCCGTGCCTATCTGGTGGGCTTAACCTTTGGCTTAGTCGCCTCTCCCTGTAGCACCCCCGTACTGGCGACCTTATTAGCCTGGGTCAGTACTACCCATGATTTGGTACTCGGTGGCGGCTTGTTATTGGCTTACACCCTCGGCTATGTGATGCCCGTGCTGATTGCGGGGATGTTTACTGCTTCGTTGAAAAAATTACTTGCCCTGCGGCAATGGTCGGGGTGGATTAATCCCATAAGCGGCGCACTTTTAATTGGCTTTGGCATTTTTTCCCTACTCATCCGTTTGCCCATCGGTTTATCCTAGATATTCAAGCTTTTTTTGAGCGTTCTCTAGGTCAACGGTATGACGGCATCTGATTCATCAACAAATTCCCCTGGGATTGGTCTTCCTCAACAAGTCTGGCGCACTATTTTGAAATGGATCGCCAATCTCAAGGTGGCGATCGCCATGTTGCTCCTCATTGCGCTGTTTAGCATTGCGGGGACAGTCATTGACCAAGATGCTGGCGTGCCATTCTACCAAGCCAATTATCCTGAAGATCCCGCCCTATTTGGTTTTTTGTCCTGGAAAGTGTTGTTGTGGGCAGGTTTAGACCATGTTTACACCACCTGGTGGTATGTCTTGCTGCTGTTTGCGTTTGGTTTGAGCTTGATTGCTTGCACCTTCCGCCGTCAATTACCCGCCCTCAAAGCCGCCCAAAACTGGAATTATTTCACCCAAGCCCGTCAATTTAAAAAACTGGCTCTCAGTACAGAATTAAATCAGGGTTCCCTCACCAGCCTTGCCCCATTACTGCAAAAAAAACGCTACAAAATCCAGCAGGAAGGGCAAACTCTCTACGCCAATAAAGGCATCATTGGACGGATTGGCCCCATCATTGTTCATATCGGCATGATCATCACTTTAATCGGTTCTGTGGTGGGTGCTTTTGGTGGTTTTATTGCCCAGGAAATGATTCCGAGTGGCATGAACTTTAAAGTCAATAATGTGTTTAAAGCGGGGTTGTTTGCCGAGAGCGATCGCCCCTGGTCTGTGGATGTTAATCGCTTTTGGATTGACTACACACCGACGGGGGATATTGATCAGTTTTATTCGGATCTTTCTGTGAGGAGTGAAACGGGTGAAGAATTGGAACGTCGCACCATTTCGGTTAACCATCCTTTACGCTATGACGGTATTACTTTTTATCAAACCAGTTGGTCTGTGGCAGGGGTGCGTGTCCAGTTAAATAACAGTCCTATTTTTCAACTCCCGGCGGCACAAATTCCCACAGAAAATGGCGCAAAGCTTTGGGGAACATGGGTTCCTACTGCTAAGGATATGAGTACTGGGGTGTCGGTTTTAATTCAAGATTTGCAGGGGAGTGCCATTGTTTATGATGAGCAAGGTCAACTGGTGGGGGCTGTGCGGGTCGGCGATCGCCTAGAGGTGAATGGCATTAGTTTAAAACTGGTGGATTTAGTCGGGAGTACGGGTTTACAGATTAAGGCTGATCCCGGTATTCCGATTGTGTATACAGGTTTTGCGCTCCTGATGGCAGGGGTGGTGATGAGCTATGTTTCCTATTCCCAAGTCTGGGCATTACAGGATGGCGATCGCTTTTATTTGGGAGGCAAAACGAACCGTGCTCAAGTTGCCTTTGAACGGGAATTATTAGAGATTATTGAAATCATCGAAAAATCCCCTGAAAAATCGCCCCAACAGACAAGCGATCAGAAAATCATTGTTTAGCTTAAGCCTTGAGATTAATCCTTTAAATTCAGCACTATCACCAGTCGAGTTAAGACAGAATGGAATTTTTCGTTTGGGCGATCGCCTTTAGCTTTTTATTCATTTGGGGTTCCTGTTTCGGGAGCTTCCTGAATGTGGTGGTGTATCGTCTGCCGGAGGGTTTGTCATTGCTCTATCCGCCGTCCCGTTGCCCAAAATGTGGTCATGGTTTGGCGGCGCGAGAAAATATTCCGGTGTTTGGCTGGTTGATGTTGCTGGGTAAATGTCGCTGGTGTAAAACGCCCATTTCACCCCGCTATCCCCTGGTAGAAGCTTTGATGGGGTTGCTCTGTATGGCAGTGGTTTCCCGTTTTGGCTGGAATCTGGAGGCGATCGCCGCCTTTGCCCTGTTGTTTTGGCTGGTTGCCCTGGCGTTAATCGATTTCGATACCTTCACTTTACCCAATCCCCTCACCCAATCGGGCTTAGTGCTGGGGCTTGGGTTTCAGCTTTTGTTAGGGTTTCAATCGAATGGTCTGCGGGGGGCGATCGCCCATTTTGTCGGAGCCATTGGTGCGATGGTCTTGGGCATTTGGCTCCTCGATATTGTCGGTTTTCTCGGTTCCATCATGCTCGGTCAGCAGGCGATGGGCGGCGGCGATCCCAAACTCCTGGCGATGATTGGCGTGTGGCTCGGTTGGCAAAATGTCCTGCTCACCATTGCTCTGTCCTGCGCCTTGGGAACTCTGATTATTGGCGGCGCAATGCAACTCGGCAAACATGAGCGTAAACAACATCTGCCCTTTGGTCCCTTTCTCGCCCTAGGAGCTATGATTAGTCTCTTTTATGGCGATCGCCTAATCGAACTTTATGTAAACTCGTTTTTAGGCTAGAGCTTTCTGTATGATGTTGAGTGGTCGAGACAATTCGTGACTGCAACTTTGAAAACCCCACGCTGGCAAAGAAAAAACATTAATCTGTGGCAACGGCAACTAGATATTTTTGTTGTCACCACCCAATTTATTACCCGCCTCGCCAAGGATCGTCTCACTGGCGGTGATCCCTCCCGTAAACGCCATCGTCAGGCTCGTTGGCTAGTCAATCATCTCCTCGATCTCGGCCCCACCTTCATCAAGATTGGTCAGGCGATGTCTACCCGCCCCGATCTCTTCCCCATCGAATATATCTCCGAACTGAGTCAACTCCAGGATCGCGTCCCCCCCTTCAGTAGTCGCGAGGCGATCGCCGTCATCGAAAAAGATTTTAATAAGTCCCTGGATGTCATCTTTAAAGACTTTGAACTCGAACCCCTCGCCTCCGCCAGCCTCGGACAAGTCCACCGTGCCACCCTCCACAGCGGCGATCTGGTCGCAGTCAAAGTCCAACGCCCCGGACTCCAAAACCTCTTTCAACTCGATATCCAAGTCATCGAAAAGCTCGTTGGCATGGCAGGTCTTTTTCTCAAAGATCTGAAAAAATATAACCTGCACCAGGTCTACCGCGAATTTTTCGATCTGCTGTACCAGGAAATTGACTACATCCACGAAGGCAAAAACGGCGATCATTTCCGCCAAAACTTTGCCGACCAAAACCAAATCCTCGTCCCCAAGGTCTATTGGCAATACACCACCCGCCGCGTCTTGACCATGGAATATCTGCCCGGCATCAAAATCGACGACCGAGCCGGACTCGAAGCCCAGAACATCAACCCCGATAAAATCATTAGCCTCGGCATTTCCGCCTATCTCAAACAGCTACTCCAGGACGGTTTTTTTCAGTCGGATCCCCACCCCGGCAATATGGCAGTGGATGGCAACGGCAAACTGATTTTCTATGATTTTGGCACCATGACCGAAGTCAAATCGATGGAAAAAACCCAGATGATGCGCACCTTTTTCGCTGTCCTGCGCAAGGATACCGATGAGGTGGTGGAAACTCTGATCTATATGGGTTTGGTCGAGCCAATGGCGGATATGACCCCCATCAAAAAAATGATTGCTTTCTTGTTGGATCGGTTTCGCGATCGCCCCGTTGACCTCCAGGAATTCGAGCAGATCAGTGGCGAAATTTACCTGATGTTCGAGCAACAGCCCTTCCGGTTACCGCCCCAAATGACCTTTATCATCAAGGCACTCACCACCCTCGACGGTATCGCCCGCGCCCTCGATCCCCAATATAATCTCCTCGCCGCCGCCCAACCCTTTGTCCGTAGCCTCGCCGTCAGCAAAGAAGAAGGAGAAAATCGCCTCACCTCCCTCGCCAAACAAGCCAAAGAATTCGTCGTCTACCAGATCCAAAAGCCGACCCGCACCGAGCTAGCCATTAAACGCCTCGAATCCCGCATCGAACTCGGTGAAATTCAATTTCGCGTCAAATCCCTCGAAGGCGATCGCCAACTCAAAAAAATTTTCCTCGCCGTTAAAACCATTATGTATGGCTCCTTTTGCGGCTTCTGCTGCATTATCAGCGTCCTGTTGCTGCCTTACCCCAACTATGCGATCGCTGTCCTTTGCCTCACCCTGTTCCTTGCCCTACTCACCCTCGATTCCCTCAGGAAACTCGCCGTTCAAGAATACATTGATCGACTGATTCGGAAATAATTATCGACCCAAAAACACGATTCTTAAGTATTTGTACTTGCATTACTCACCTAAGTCCATTGAAATGGATTGTTGAAATTAACAAACAGCCCAAACACTTAAGTTTAAACTCCCAACACCATGAGCCAATCTCGAACCCCAGATCATCATGGGTATGACCCCCCATGGCGATTTTCGACTAGGTTGCAAGATAAGCTGAAACATAATGGTTAACTTGAATACAATTTGCCAAAAAAGTAGTAATTTAGTAGAGCATTAATCAGGGAAGAAAAGATAATTGTCTCCCTTGAACATCATCATTATCAGCACTGAAGTTATACTACATTCTTGATCTGCGCACCATATTGCGCACCATATATTGTATATTTAGCGACAATATCAGTGGCAAGACAAACTATCTAAAAAAATGTGAATTTTGCCTTGAGGATAAAAAATTCACTGGTTATTCCGGGCTTTTGGTATTTTTCATGAGGTATGAACGCTAAGCAAATAGTGAAATAAGTTTAATAAAGCGCCAATTCAAATCTGAAGTGCAACAGGTTCTGATGATGACAGCAAGAATACTTCACTCGGAGTGCGATAGTCAAGCGATTTTCTTGGTCGATTATTAATTAAATCTACC
>JBIKYI010000002.1:0-20329 GCA_044355355.1 Limnothrix sp.
GCCTTTCCAAAGCCACCCCGCCCCGATAGCCTATGACTTTCGGTATAAATTTTCTGGGAATCGGGTTCAATGTCAAAAAATAATTATATTTTTATAATACCAATTAAGCAGAGTCCCTAAGCTGCATTAACCGCAATCCAAAAACACCAACTATCGCAACCTAATTCTTTGTCTAAGCTCGTCCTCTATACTCTTGGTTTTGATCAGTCTTTGAGGGAAGAAATTTCCTCAAATTTGGCTGATGATCGGCATTTTGTTAAGCACTTTGACTATGACCAAAAAGCCTACCAAGAAATTATCCAAAACAGAGAAAATATTGATTGCTTAATCTTTTTTCAAAATGTACAAAACAATGATAGTGCTGTCTTAATCGTACCTCTCATTGACGAAGGGGTACTCTTGCCCAGCCTCATTTTTCACCTTGATCCCCCCACTCTTCCCCCCGAAACCCAGATCTATCACAGTGCCGAAATCTACATCAACCCAGAACAACTGAGTAGCATCAGCACAACCGTCGATCAGGCGATCGCCCAATTCCTCAATCTCGCCCCCAGTTGCCTCCTGAGCGATAAACCCGTCAACATCGACAAAGACAACAATCGCCAGACCTTTCTGTTACTCCAGCAACGTAGACTTGCCGAAAAATTAAAAGAACGACTCGGTTATCTCGGCGTTTACTACAAGCGCAACCCCAAATATTTCTACCGCAACCTCTCCCCCGAAGAACAACAAAACTTTCGGACACAATTTGCCGCCGACTACCGCGAAATCATTCTCGATTACTTCAACGAAAATCCCCCTAGTAACCAGGCGATCGATCAATTCGTGAACCAAGCCTTTTTCGCCGATATTTCCGTCTCCTACATCCTCGAGACCCACATGAAATTGATGGACGCATTTACCCAACAATTAAAACTAGAAGGAAGAAGCGAAGAAATCCTCCTAGACTATCGCCTAACCCTCATCGATATTGTTGCGCATTTATGCGAAATGTACCGTCGTTCCATCCCCCGCGAAGATTTACCCTTTGAGCTTCTATTTCGGACAGATTAGGATAGACTAAGCGAACGATAATAAAGCATAGCCATCGACACTTCCTACACAGCCCCTATGAACCCCTTAAAAAAAACCTATGTTTTAAAGCTTTATGTGGCTGGAAACACACCAAACTCAGTCCGTGCCCTCAAAACCTTAAAAAATATTCTTGAAATTGACTTCAAAGGAGTCTACGCCCTAAAAGTCATAGATGTACTACAAAATCCACAACTCGCAGAAGAAGATAAAATTCTAGCGACCCCCACCCTCTCCAAAGTATTACCACCCCCCGTGCGTAAAATCATTGGTGACCTGTCCGATCGAGAGAAAGTCTTAATCGGTCTCGATCTACTATATGAAGAGTTTTTAGAGCGAGAAAATGATCTATAAAGCCCATCAAGATTACCTATCAAAATTAAATCCATCAATACTTAAATTCATATTAAAATGCATAGCCCTTCAAAGTCAGTTAAATGCTAGTAAATACTAGATAACAGAACTCCTCATTAACTTCATCAGCCCCACTGAGAAGATCACCCAAGCAAACACCTTTGCTGACCTTTTTTTTAAATCATCTGTGCCATTTTTTTAATCTTTTTTTCATAATCCTTAGTTTTTTCATTGCTAGACGCTAAGTCATGAACCAGCCAAACTCTCAGAACAATGGAGCCATTAAAGGCGTACAGAAAATTCGCACCCTTATCGAAGGACTAGATGAGATCAGCCATGGCGGTCTACCCTCCGGGAGAACAACCCTAGTCAGTGGAACCTCAGGAACCGGAAAAACTCTCCTCGCCATCCAATTTCTCTACCATGGGATCAGACACTTCGATTATCCTGGACTCTTTGTGACCTTTGAAGAATCCCCCAGAGACATTATTCAAAATGCCTATAGTTTTGGTTGGGATTTACAAAGTTTAGTGGACGAAGGCAAATTATTTATCCTTGATGCTTCCCCGGATCCAGATGGACAAGAGGTAGTCGGCAATTTTGATCTCTCAGCCCTGATTGAGCGGATTCAGTATGCAATTCGCAAATATAATGCCAAACTGGTTTCGATTGATTCGGTTACGGCGGTGTTCCAGCAGTACGATGCGGCTCCTGTTGTGCGTCGTGAGATTTTCCGGTTGGTAGCTCGTCTGAAGTATCTGGAAGTGACTTCCATTATGACCACTGAGCGCTTGGATGAATATGGTCCCGTGGCGCGTTTTGGGGTTGAAGAATTTGTATCTGATAATGTGATTATCCTGCGCAACGTTTTAGAAGGTGAGCGCCGACGCAGAACCCTGGAAATTCTGAAGTTACGGGGTACAACCCACATGAAGGGGGAATATCCTTTTACGATCACCAATGATGGCATCAATATCTTCCCGTTAGGCGCGATGCGTTTGACCCAACGATCTTCTAATGCACGTATTTCTTCTGGTGTGATCACCCTGGATAAAATGTGTGGCGGTGGGTTCTTTAAGGATTCGATTATTTTGGCGACGGGAGCGACAGGTACGGGTAAGACGCTTCTGGTTAGTAAATTCTTGGAGGAAGGTTGTCGCCGTGGTGAGCGGGCAATTTTGTTTGCCTATGAGGAATCCCGTGCCCAGCTTTCTCGAAATGCATCCTCTTGGGGCATTGATTTTGAGGAAATGGAGCAGAAGGGCTTGCTGAAGTTACTCTGTTCCTATCCGGAGTCTGCGGGTCTAGAGGATCATTTGCAGATGATCAAGTCGGAGATTTCTGAGTTTAAGCCGTCTCGGATTGCGATTGATTCTTTGTCGGCTTTGGCGCGTGGTGTCACGAATAATGCGTTTCGCCAGTTTGTGATTGGTGTGACGGGCTATGCCAAACAGGAGGAAATTACGGGTTTCTTCACGAATACGACGGATCAGTTTATGGGGGCGCATTCGATTACGGAATCCCATATTTCAACGATTACAGATACGATTTTGATGTTGCAATATGTGGAAATCCGTGGTGAGATGTCCCGCGCACTGAATGTGTTTAAGATGCGGGGTTCTTGGCACGATAAGGGGATTCGTGAGTACTCGATTAGTGAGGGCGGTGCTGATATTAAGGATTCGTTCCGGAATTATGAGCGGATTATTAGTGGTTCGCCGACTCGGATTGCGGTGGATGAGAAGAGTGAATTATCCAGAATTATGCGGGGTGTCCAGGACAAAACGGTGGAAGAATAGACAAAATTACGACGAGATTTATAGTGGTTTCGGTTAAGTCCGAGAATTGTGACCCCCTCTCAATCCCTCCGCACTTCGGCAAGCTCAGTCTTTCACCTTCGCACCTCCCTTAGAAAGGGAGGCAATGATCCAGACAAGCTTAAGCTAGTCGCGGAAAAAGTCGTTATAGGCCTCCATGCCATGTTCCCCAACATCTAAGCCTTCTAGCTCTTCTGTCTTGGAAACCCGTAAACCCAGGGTAAACGCTAAGACTAGCCAAATTACACAGCTAAATATTGAGGTGAAAACGCCTGTGGCGACAATCCCTAAGAGCTGGATTAGGCATTGATTAATGCCCCCGCCAAAGAATAAACCAGCGATCGGTCCCCCATCGGCGGTATACCAGGGGAAGACATCACCACCAACGCTAAACAGACCTAGAGCAAAGGTTCCCCAAATCCCACAGACGAGATGGACGGATAAGGCTCCCACGGGATCGTCAATGCGGTATTGCTCGAAGGTCAGGACGGAATACACAATGATTATTCCGGCGATCGCCCCAATGACAATTGCTGAAGGCACATTCACATAGGCACAACTCGCAGTAATTGCCACCAAACCCGCCAACACACCATTAATAATCATCGAGAGATCCGGCTTACCAAACTGAAGTCAAGAAGTGAGCGTTGCGGTGCTTGCCCCTGCCGCTGCCGCCATATTAGTTGTGATCAGAATATGACTAATCGCATCCGGATTCGCTGCCATCGTCGAACCCGGATTAAAACCAAACCACCCCAACCAGAGAATCAACACCCCTAAGGTTGCCGTGCTCATGTTGTGACCGGGAATCGCATTAATCTTGCCATCCTCATATTTTTCGTAGCGTGCCCCCAACAGGATTGCCCCTGCTAAAGCCGCCCAGCCCCCAACGGAATGGACAACCGTACTACCCGCAAAATCATAAAAACCCATGGCACTAAGCCAACCGCCTCCCCAAACCCAATGTCCGGTAATGGCATAGGAAAAACTGACGAGGAAAAGACTAAAAATGATAAATGCCGAAAATTTAATCCGTTCAGCCACAGCACCGGAAACGATAGTTGCCGCTGTACCCGCAAAGGCAAGCTGGAAGAAAAACTTAGCATAGAGGGGAATGCCTGTCCAACCCAAGGCATGGAACACGCCCCGGTAACTGTCGCCCATTGAGGGACTGTTATCTGCCCCCGTGTGGTATAAGACGTTTAAACCAAGGAAACCATTCCCATCGCCGAACATTAACCCGAAACCGATCGCCCAAAATGCCAAACTCGCTAAGGCAAACACGATGAGGTTTTTTGCCAAAATATTAACGGTATTTTTCGCCCGACAAAACCCACTTTCCAGCATCGCAAAGCCGGCATTCATAAAAAATACCAGGCAGCCGGTAAAGATTACCCAGATAGTGTCCAGTACGACTTGGATCTCTGGAGGAATTGTCCCGGCTGTTGTTTGGGCGATCGCCTCCCCAACGAAAATCAGAGGAAAGCAAAGCGCCAAAGGCAGGCATCTGAGTGGAAGAGGCAGATTGCGCCATCGTTTCTTGACTGAGCGAATGCTAGTGCGAATGCTGGGAAAAGTGGGAAAACAAAAAGTCATTTTTCTGTTGCAATTGCATCAATGAATTGAGAACTTAATTCAGTGTGCCGTGAAGAAACTCCGGAAAATGTATCGTTAATTACGAAGGGAAAGCTGTGAAATGCTTAAACTCAAACCTGATATATTGGTTTGTCATTAAAATGGGTTAAAGAAGAAATAAGTCTCAGCTAAGTTGCTCTGGTTCTAGCAGGTTGAAAAGGTTCCAATAATGAAAGTTTCTGTACACTGTAGAATGGCTTATATCCTTTATAGTGTAACGGATTGGGTGTTTATAGAAGAAGAATTTGTGAATTTAAATTGCGAGGTTAAATCACAAGATTGAATCACAAAATGAAATGATTTTCTGTAAATGATTTTCGGATACTCCATTATGGTGGGAATGAATTACAACTTATGAATACGACAATTGTGAATGTTTTTATTGTGCACAGAATGGCGTTGCAGGTCAGTATTTGGCAACAAATTTTGAAGTCTCAGGGTTGGGCTGGGGTGGCACTACCATCGACGATGGAGTTGAAACAGCTATTTTTGAGTATCGAGGTGAAAAATAATCTGTCCTTACCGAGTGTGTTGTTGTTAGATGAAGGGATCCCTGGTTTGGATGCCCTGGAATTTTGCCAATGGATGCAGTCCCGCCCTCAATCGATTCCGGTGGTGTTGCTGACGAATCATCTCAATGAACGTATCACCCTAACGGAACGTCAATATCGACAGGAAAAGGGGGCTTTTGATGTCTTGCCGCCGTTCTCTGAGGGGGCGATCGCCATTGAAGCGGTGAATGCATTGAAATGTGTGGTAGCGGCTTTTGGGGATGTGGAAACGTCGAATAATGCCCTGGTCAGTTGCATCATGGATCTGAAGCGCGCCTTTGAGGCGGAATCCAAGCCCTCACCGCCTCCAACAATTACACCGTCCATCGCCCAGAACCCAGCCACAGTAACCCCCACAGCATCGCCGACTGAATTGAAAAAGGATAAAGTCAGAAAGTATCGAGGACGGGATTATTAGGGACGTATGGATCAGTTTTGGCAAGGTTTTCGGATTCGGGATTGGCAAGGGGGCGATCGCCATGCCGCCGCCGCAGTGGTACAGCAGGTGCTCGAAGAATACGGCGTGGGCTGGGAGCCAGAACGGGCTGACCGGGAAATGTTTGAAATCGAAATCCATTACTGGCAACGGCAAGGGGAATTTTGGGTGGTGGAATGGGCAGGAAATATTATTGCCACAGCAGGTTACCACCCCATCGAGCGGGGTCATCATGCCGTCGAAATTCGCAAAGTCTATATTCTTGAGGCATTTCGGGGCAAAGGTTTAGGGCGATATCTCATGTCCCAACTCGAACAGGCGATCGCCACCAAAGGCTACCAAGAAATCTGGGTCGAAACCATCACCCGTTTTGCCGCCGCCAAACACATCTACGAAACCAGCGGCTATCAACCTGCCGAGGGCATTGAAACCGAGCGCTGCGATCTAGTCTACTGCAAACCACTGTCCAGCTAAATTCCCCGAAATACAGATCAGCAAAAACAACAAAAAAAGCGCAACTCAATCGAGTGCACCAGATGAAGTTAAGACATATACCACTAGATACAAAGCAGAACCTAGAACATCCAGAATTTTATGATCTAGTTCGTCTGATTTGACCGATAAAAATCCCCTGAGAGGCATGACCAGAGGACTTTCGCCATAACCTTAAAGATTTATTGAACGTTATTACAAACGCATTCAACAATTTACCTAACGAAACATACTACTAACGGAACTTTCCTCATGGATGCGCCAGATTGTCTCACCCAGAAGATTCGCCACCGTTAACACCGTAAGTTGCTCAAAATGCTTCTCCGGAGGTACAGGAATGGTATTTGTCACCATGACTTCTTCAAACAGACCACTAGAGAGGCGTTCCACCGCTGGTCCAGAGAAAACCGCATGGGTCGCGCAGGCATAAACCTGTTTAGCCCCTTCCTTACGGAGTAATCTTGCCCCTTCCTGCAATGTACCTGCCGTATCGATCATGTCATCCACGAGAATGGCAGTTTTACCTTTAACATCTCCCACCACATTTAACACTTCGGCGACATTATGGGCTTGACGGCGTTTATCAATAATTGCCAGGGGAGCATCGTTTAATTTTTTTGCGAAGGCACGCGCCCTAGCCACACCGCCCACGTCCGGGGAGACGACGACGATATCGTCTAGCTGTTTACTGAGTAGATAGTCAATGATGACTGGGGAACCATACACATGGTCACAGGGAATGTCAAAATAACCTTGAATCTGGGCGGAATGGAGATCCATTGCTAGCACGCGGTTTGCGCCTGCCTGGGTGATTAAGTTGGCAGCAAGTTTGGCGGTGATGGATTCCCGTCCGGCTGTTTTGCGATCGGCTCTAGCGTAGCCATAGTAGGGAATAACTGCGGTAATCTGTCTGGCGGAGGCGCGGCGACAGGCATCGATCATAATCAACAGTTCCATGAGATGGTCGTTGACGGGGCGGCAGGAAGGTTGAATGAGGTAGACATCACAGCCACGAATGGATTCTTGGATCTGGATATACATCTCGCCATCGGCAAATTGTTTGCGCAGCATGGGACCAAGATCTAAACCTAGGTAACGGGCAACTTCATTCGCGAGGGGGAGATTTGCAGATCCGGCAAAGATGCTCAGGCGATTGTTTGATGTTTGTTGGGCTTGTAGGAACGATTTTTCTAGGTCAAGGGTTGCGGAGTGGCTCACAGCGGAAGAAACCTCTCTTTCGGTTTGATAAGGGACATCCAAGGTTTTCGACATATTATGATGATGCCCGAGGGCATTCCGGTGACTTGCTTGGCTAGATTATGATTATGAACCCCCACGTTTTACGAGCTTCGCAAGTTTGGGTAATGTCTATGGGGAAGGCATCAGATAATTCAGTGTTAGCAGGATTACAGGATTAATAGTAATGGAAAGTTATGAAAGATTGAAGAACCTGCTGTTCTTCAGGGTCTATTGTACTCAATAAAGTTTGAAATTCAATTTGAAATTTAGTTTGTCGTTTAGTTTGAAATCTCATTTGCACTTTGATTATGGCTTTAATTATGTCGAATATGTCGCAAAATTGTCTGTTAATTGCAGGAACTGATACTGAGGTGGGAAAAACGGTGGTTAGCTCGGCTTTGATTGCCTATTGGCGGTATTTTCTGCCGCTTTCTCGACTTGGAGTTATTAAGCTCATGCAGACGGGTCTGGGCGATCGCCAATGGTATGAGCAATTTTGTGATCCGCAGACGGTTTTGCGAGTTCCTTTGGAGTATGACACTCCGGTGGCTCCTCCGGTGGCGGCGGCGTTGGAGGGTCGGGAGATTGATTTGGGGGTTGTGTGGCGATCGCTGGTGGATTTGCGGTCAAGTTGTGATTTTGTGGTGGCGGAGTCCCTGGGGAGTCTGGGTTCTCCGGTGACGGATGAGTTACTGGTGGCGGATCTGGCGGGACAGTGGCGTTTGCCGACGGTGTTGGTGGTTCCGGTGAAGTTGGGTTCCATTGGTCAGGCGATCGCCCAGGTGAGTTTGGCGCGGGAACGTAAGGTTAATCTCCAGGGGATCATCCTCAGTTGTGGCTATCGCGAGGCTCCGGGAAAAATTGACGATTTAACGCCGCCGGAGATGTTGCAAAATCTGACCCAAATCCCGGTGTTGGGGGTGATGCCCTATGTGGAAAATTTGGCGGATCATGAGGTGCTTGCCAAAATCCCTTCTGACTGGAATTTAGAAACGCTGTTACCCCAGGATGTCCGTCCCTGTCTTAATACTCTTCGTCAAGCGGTTTAGGGGGCGGGGGATTCAGATATCAGACATCAGATTTCAGACATCGGGCTTGGATTCTCAGGGTAATTCCTTCAAACGGTTTAGGGTACAGGGGCTTTGGTCACTTCAATGCGTCCCTGGTCAATGCGCCAACAACGATCGGCGATCGCCTCCAGTTCATCCGGGTCATGGGTCACGATTAATAATGTCCAATGTTCCTTCAGCTTCGCCAACAATTTCGCCAGTTGCGATCGCATTGACCAGTCCAGCCCCGCCGTCGGTTCATCCAACACCAACAAATTTGGCTGACGGATTAACTGCACCGCTAGGGATAAACGCCGTTGTTGTCCGCCACTCAGGGCATGGGGGGACGTTTTTAAATCCAGATGCTCTAGCCCCACCTCCTCCAATGCCATCTGCACCTGTTCCAATCGCAATTCCGGGTGACCAAAACGCAATTCATCCAACACCGTAGAAGCACAAAAATGACGCTCCGGGAACTGAAACACGAGACCCGCCAACTGTTGCAGGTGCAAATTTGTCAAAGTCTGATCCTTCCAACAAATTTGCCCCTTGGTTTGCTGGGCTAAACCCGCCAAAATTTCCAGCAAAGTAGTCTTCCCGGAACCACTCGGCCCCACGATCACCCCCAACTCCTGGGGGGCAAGCTCTAGGTTAATCCCTTTTAAAATAGGCTCCGGCGTGGCTGGTGGATGGTAATACAGATTTTTTAAATACAACATGCGATCGCCCGAAACGGCATTTCCCTAACATTGCTTAACTAACATATCCCTTTTTGTCGATAGTCTGGATCACCAACAATTGGCGATCGCCCCACTTTAATCGCGCCAAATATATATTTCTTAAAAGAGAATATAGTTAACACTCATTTAAGAAAAAGTTTAGTTGAAAAGTCAGAGAAGTATGATGAAACCTGTTAAATTAGAAATTGAAAGAAGGTAAGAGAAACCTTCTTCCCTGGCAGATAAAACAGCCATTGTCCAAGTTAGTTAAAGGAGAGTAAAACGCTGTTTCTTTTCATATCTGTCTCGTTGACTAACGAAACCACCCAAACAAGAAATCCAAACTTCTAATAGCTAAAGATGTAGGGAGCAACCCAACTAGAAAACATCCTACCATGTCTGGTACGAGAATTGATTAGTTGCCGCCTCTAAACAGTAAAGCAGAAATCTTGAGAAGTCACTGGAAAGTCGGTTCTGGGTGGTTTCGTTGTATGTATAGCAAGCCTCAAGTCGATTTTGCCTTTCCCAATATTCCCTAAAGAAGCGATCGCCGTTGGGAAGATACGGTTGAGTTAACATTAATTTAACCGAAGTTGATCCCAATAAATTTGGTTATGAAATGTAGGAATATTACCAAATCGTAGATTTCAAAAAGATATGGGCTACACTCAAAAATGGTTTTTGATGAATTTTAGCCCATGTCTGATTTACCAAAATTTACCGAAGCAGATATTCGTGAACTTGTTGATCCAAAAATTTTCAATCGAGGCAGGGAATATCAGCGGGATGGTGTCATTCAAAATCCCAAAATTCAAAATAATAAAATTTGGGCAACTTGTTACGGTACAGAAGTTTATCATCTTAATTTAAAATTAGCCGACCATCAAATCATTGAATCCCATTGCGATTGTCCCTATGATTGGGGTCAATATTGCAAACATCAGGTTGCCCTGCTTTTAACCTATGTTCATCAGGCACATCTCTTTCAGGCGATCGCCCCTTTACCAGAATTATTAGCAGACTACAGCCGCGATGACCTGCTTAACTTAATCGAAATATTTCTCAAAAAAGACCCTGAATTATTGGATCTCTTGTCTCCGTCTTTAAATAATTCACAAAAACCAATTGTGAATATAAAAGCAATTTTTAAAGCGGCAAAATATGCCATTAGAAATAATAATGATGACTATAATATTAGGGAATTAAGATCTCTTTCTAATCAAGCAGATGCTTACCGCAATGCAGGAGATTATTTGAATGCAGGGACAATTTATTGCACCTTACTAGATGCTTTTGATAGCAATTATGATTTAGAGATTGACTATGACGGCGAGCTTGCTAGTTTAAGCTCAGAATATGTAGAAAATTTAGGAGAGTGTTTACTACTCGGCAGTCAAAATATTCCCCCCAATGATCGTCGTAAATGGCTAGAAGAACTCCTGAAAACATTTTTGAAAGATATTGATTTGGGTGGCGTTGGCTATGGTGATTATGCAGATGATTATTTACAGCGTTGCGCTGGTGATGATGAATGGGATGAAATTAAAGATGCTTGCTTAAAAGTACTGGAATATACTTCTAGTGCATGGGCGCGGGAAGCAATTGTTGGTTTATTAGGCGATCGCCTTTCTCCACAGGAAAATATTAAACTCATCACAGAAAAAGGTTCGCCCAGCCAAAAAATTCAAGTGTATCTTGATCTAGGAAACTACCAAATTGCCCATGATATAGCCCTAGAACACTATACCTATGAAGTTCGGCTAATTTTAGACTTAGCGGATCGATTTGTCGAACTGCAACAGGATTCCCTGGCAACTTCATTAATGTCTGGATTTTTGCAGAAAGAAGAAGAAACAAATAGAGGACGATCTAAATTTTATTGGGAATGGTTAGCAAATTTTTATTTACAAAAACGAGATTTTCAAGAAGCAAAAATTTATGCTCAAAAAGCTTTATTTGCTGAGCAAAATATTCAGTCTTATCGGTTATTGAGAAAAATTGCAAAACTTGATAATACTTGGGAAGATTTGCGTTTATTTGTCCTCAAAGAATTGCAAACAAAACAAGCAATGGCAGTGTTAATTGATATCGCAATTGATGAGAATAATTTGAGCTGGACAATGGAATTGCTAAATCAACAAAAACAAAACAATTCTTATCTTTACTCTCATGTTGACACGACAAGATACAAAGATGCTATTAAGTTAGCTAAGTCTATTAATCGCTTTGAAGTGGCGATCGCCCTATATAGTGAATTAGTGGAATTAGAAGTCAAACAAAAAAATCGTAAACATTATGCAATAGCGGCTAAATATTTACATAAAATCAAAGCTTGTTTTCAATCGCAAAATAATCTACAAGAATGGACATTATATTTAGATCAATTCAAGAAAAAATATTGTAAATTGCCAGCCTTAATGGATGAATGTAAATATTTGAATTGAAATTCAATCAAGATTAAGTAAAAAAATGCTTGTACTAAGGTTTTCTCTAAATTTTGCTGAACACTTACCTTAAGGAATTATCCCAGGGAAATAGACAATTTTTCAGCGATACCTGCAATCCAATTTTCATCTTGTTTGGTGTAACTTCTCGGAATATTAGTCCCAACCACTAAAAGACCATTTGTCCCAATTGGCTGACAAATAATCCCTTGGGTATTTTCTGGTAGATAATCGAATTCCACACGACCGGGATAGAGTTTGAGGGTCACTAAATAAATGGGCTTTTGGGTTTCTAAAACGCGTTTGGCGATCGCCCCTAGATTAAACTCTTTTTTTTCTGGCAAAATACCACGGCGTAAAATGACTCGATCATTGTGATAGACCACAACGGATTTCGTGACTGTATTTGTTAATAAAAGATGGGATGACCAGGCGAGTTCCATTTTGGGGAGATCTGCTAGATCTGGATCAAATTCAAAGCATTCATTCCCGGTTAAAATAACGGCTTCTGGTTCTCTGGGTTGGATTTGTTCCCATAGTAAAGTAACCAAAATCAAAACCGCACTGAGGATGACCCCCACCACATCGGAACGGGATTGAGAATTAGTGAGTTCAGGGGTGAGAAGGCGATTGAGCATGAGCATTGTGCCGCCAATAATCCCAACGCTGAGGGGTAAATACTTCCAAGAGATTTCCGTTGCTTTAGCCATATCGATTGATTGTTTTATCTTTTACTGTATAAAAAGTATAGAAGATTTGTTGCTATTTTCTATTGTCAGCATTAGGTAAGAACGTATTTACCTCATTACTATTTAGACATTATTATTGGTCTAATTTATAAAAGAATTGTTGTTTTTATGGGTTTATTTTCAAATTTGATTTGACTCATAATTAAAAGAATTTTAGATCAATTGTAGATAAATCTACCTATAAATCTTGGCGTGATTGACAGACAAAATAATCTGCCTTTTCTCTGACTTGATCGTTTTTTTGTTTGCTTAGGGCAGGAAAAAGGCGATCGCCTGCCGACATTTAGAGGCGCGTAAACTTTGGGAATCTAGAAAAGTGAGGTTAAATAAGATGGGAATTTTTTCTCCACCTTCCTAGTTTCGTAAGATTTAAGATATTTAGAATATTATGGTTGCCCTCACCCCGAACCCTAGCTATAGCGTTACCCTGCGTCTGCGTATCCCCAACCAAGCGGGCACTCTGGCATTAGTCACCCAGGCGATCGCCAACGTGGGGGGCAGCCTAGGGAATATTGAATTGATTGAACGGGATCTCAAGTTTTTGCTGCGGGATATCACCGTGGATGCTTCGAGCGATAAACATGCCGATGAAATCGTTGAAGCAGTTAAAGCTCTTGATGGCATCGAAGTGCTCAACGTTTCTGACCGTACCTTTGCCATTCACCGGGGCGGCAAAATCACCGTGGAAAGTCGCATTCCCCTCACGGTACAGTCTGATCTGGCGATGGCTTATACCCCCGGCGTGGGTCGTGTTTGTAAGGCGATCGCCGAAAATCCTGAACTCGTCTATGACCTCACCGTGAAAAGCAATATGGTGGCGATCGTCACCGACGGCAGTGCAGTACTCGGTTTAGGCAATCTTGGCGCAGAGGCATCTATGCCCGTGATGGAAGGGAAAGCGATGCTCTTTAAGGAATTCGCTGGGATTAATGCATTCCCCATCTGTCTCGCCACCCAGGATGTGGATGAAATCGTCAACACAGTGAAATATCTTGCCCCCGTTTTTGGCGGTGTGAACCTTGAAGATATTGCCGCTCCCCGTTGTTTTGAAATCGAAAAACGCCTCAAAGCAGAAACCGATATTCCCATTTTTCACGATGACCAACATGGTACGGCGATCGTTTCCTTGGCAGCGCTGTTTAATGCCCTCAAACTGGTGAAAAAAGATATCCATGCTGTGCGCGTGGTGATTAATGGCGCTGGGGCAGCGGGTATTGCGATCGCCAAACTCTTGCGCCAAGCAGGGGTCGAAGAAATCTGGATGTGTGACTCCCAGGGCATTATCTCCACCCAGCGGGACAACCTCACCCCCGAAAAACTCGAATTCGCCGTTGAAACGAGCGGTGATCTTGCTGTGGCAATGAATGGCGCAGATGTATTCCTCGGTGTGAGCGTTCCCGGTGTTGTCACCCCCGACATGGTGACCTCAATGGCAAAGGATCCCATTGTGTTTGCCATGGCGAACCCCATCCCCGAAATTCAGCCGGAACTCGTGATGGATAAAGTGGCTGTGATGGCGACGGGACGCAGCGATTACCCCAACCAGATCAACAATGTACTCGCTTTCCCAGGTGTTTTCCGTGGAGCCTTAGACTGTCGCGCCTCCAGCATCACCACCAATATGTGTCTCCAAGCAGCCCAGGCGATCGCCTCCCTCGTGAGCAACGCCCAACTCGACAAAGAACACATTATTCCTTCCGTATTCGACGAACGAGTTTCAACCGCTGTTTCTGCCGCCGTGGGACAAGCCGCCCGTCAAGATGGAGTCGCTCGTAGCTAACCATTCCAATACCTGGATTGTGATCATTTAGCGTATTGCTTGGGCAATTTAGACGAGAAGGACAATCAAAAAAGAGCCAACGACCCCTCCAGTAAAGACGAGTTGTTGGCTTTTTTTGAGCATTTTGGAGTTTGAATAAAATGAATGCGTGAGGGGCTAAGCCTTGTTCAAAGCATTCAAAAGTTCCTGCAAGAAATCCTCACTCATTGGAGGTGCTGCCTCAAAGTCCTGGGGATTACCCGGCGGCATCGGCGGTTCGTCGTCATCATCATCCATCGGCATGACAGGCGGCATAGAGGGTGTTTCAGGAGCAGATATCGATATTTCTGGTGATATTGCTGGTGGCATTGCCGTAGCCGCTTTCGCCTCCGCAATATTACCCATAAATGAAATTAAATCTTCCTCGTCACCCAGTTCATCATCCAGACCGATCTCCATCATGTCGGAAGCCGAAATCAACATCGGAAAATCTTCCGTGAGATTCACCACACATAAACGGAACGCAATCTTACGCACCTTATCTAAGGGTAAATCCAGTCTCTCGGCGATCGCCCTCAACGAGATCGTCCCATCCGCACACTCCCAAACCATCAACTCAGACTGATTTAACTTTAAATGGGGCTTACCCTCCACAATGCTCAAAAGAGCCGCATCCGGATCCGGTAACTTATCCTCAAGAGTAGACCAATCCTTCAGATTGCGCAGCCCTGCCAAAGTAACATCCGTAGCCGGAGCACTCAACCCTGTCATCTCCGCATAAGCTAAAGGAGCCTGATCATCAAAATGATAAGTACCACTCGGCAAAGTAAAAAGCTGACAAACCTGCCGTAAAACCTGCACAGAAAATAACAACTTCAACTGTTCAGCCGAGATTAACCCATGGGATTTAAAACAAATCCCCAAAGGCAAATCAACATTACAAAAACCTGGCGCAAGCTGGGCTGTCCCACCCTTCACCCATGAACGCTGATCAATCAGTTGGGACAACCCCTGATTATCAAGACGATTCGCCGCTGCAACAATCAGACCCTGACGAAACCAAATATAGTAATTACGAGTATCTTGTGTTTGTGAACCTTCCACCCCTTCATCAATTTGGGCAGAACTGCTAATAGTAAGCCGTCCTGTCTGATTGCCTTGTTCCAGGACTTGGAACAATTCACCTAAAGAAAAATCTGATAAGGAGCCAAACATTTACCCACAGGCCTCAGTGTACTAATTATCCATCGATCATCCATCGAGATACCGTCCATCCTCAAATCATCGGGGCACATAAAGAGTGACTTATGAACTCACCGACATTATGAAAATTAGGCATCCTTTTATCCCGCTTTCGACATGCTACTGCTATACTTCATTGCCGATTGCACCAGCCTTACAATCGACTTAGCAACAGAAGCGCGATTACGGGGATCCACTAAAACAACTGGTGGTGCTTCTTTTTGAGCGTTATAACCCATTGCCACCAAGATATTATCCGGAGACCATGCCCCTTCACAATCCGAATGGCTAATCCCGATAATCAACGGCACTTGGCTACGGTGTTGCATAAAAGTCAAAATACGTCGTGAATATCGAAATTCATGGGGACGATTTGCTGCAACTAAAACGACATAGCCATGGGCTTTGCGAATGAGGATATCCCACATAAAGTCAAAGCGAGATTGACCCGGTGTGCCATATAAGTGCAATGCCCGATCTTGACCGAATTGTAAACGACCAAAGTCGAAAGCAACGGTTGTATTCTTTTTTATCGAAGAGGTGTCATCTGTCGCCCGTCGATCTGTGTCAACAACATCTATCTCACTGACTGTGCGAATAAATGTGGATTTGCCAGCACCAACGGGGCCAGTAACTACCAGAGTCATAATTTCCATGGCAGGTTTATTTGATTGTTAGGTCAAAATGGGCTTGAGTTGTCCGATTGCGCGTCTAATTTCTAACATTAACAAACCTTGTTTTACTGTGTGATTTGCCAAGACTAGAAGCACAGAATCATCACCGCATCCAGTCAGTACCCCATATCCCTTGTCACCTTCCACGTAGATTTGTTGAATTGTTCCACGTACCAGCTCATTACCAATTCTTTCACCGAGGGAGAGCATTGCTGCGGACATTGCTGCAACTCGCTCTTCGTCCATTCCAGAAGGTAGAACAGATGCCAAAGAAAGACCATCAGGGGTCACTAGTGCTGCCCCTTGTACATCACCAGTAGAGGAGACAAAATCTTGGAGAATTGCTGCTAGTTTTGCTGCGTCGATAGCCATTTGAATTCACTTTTTGTGTAATGGTTTGTATTTCTCGCAGCGAATACAGATCTGATCCGTGACATATGAAAGATCATAGAAGTCTTTCTCTTCCAATACAAGGATTTGACGTATCATTTTCGTCACAAATCAGGTCAGGAGCTGCTGTAATGAATTGACCTTAAGTTAGTTGGTAAGTTGTGTGAACTTGAGGACATCATGGTCACTACCCCTTAACACGGAAGCAATTTGTTCTCCTTTAAGGCGTTTATTCAAAAAGGCTTCGAGAAAACCTTGGATTGCCCCTAGGGTGTAGGTGCAGAGCCTGGGTGAGCCTTCTTCTTCGCCTTCGGAGCAAATGGTTTCTCTGGTGTAGACGAGGTAAGCGGTTTCCCCGTTATCGGTGGTCTCTTCTACTTTGTCGATGATGCATAGACGAGTGCCATCTTTACCCAAGGCTTTCGCTCCTTGAACGGCGATTTCTGAAAGGGACAAATCCACTCCCTTACCTTCTAAGTCAAGTTCTTTAGCGAGGCTTTTGCCCCGTTGACGACCTGCCATAATGAGGGCGATCGCCGCTGCTTTTGACCCCAGAGCCTCTTCAATACCAAGCACCATCGCCTTAGTACAAACCGTACTATTGAAGCCACCTAGCTCACGACGTAAAGATTTTTGTGCGGTAGCCATCGACAGAACCTCCCAATTAATGCATAGATTTTTTCGATCAAGGCTGATGTAGATATCTACACCCTGATGTCAACAACACAGGACGAAATGCGAACGTACAGGGTATTTGATGATATATCGATACAGTCGATCCAAATACTCTTGAGACATCTATTCTGACTTGGGGGAGGTTGCACAATCGGGAGGGGGACGACCAGTTTGCGCAACTTACGGAGAACCCACCCCGAACCTCTCCAAGAAGGGGAAATGTTTCAGACTTACTTAGGATGACTATACGTTGAGATCAACACCCATCGCTAATTGGATAGATTGCTAAGTCAAAACGGGCTTGAGTTGTCCGACGGCACGTCTGATTTCCAACATCAACAAACCTTGCTTTGCCGTGTGATTTGCCAAGACTAGAAACACAGAATCATCACCACACCCGGTAAGTACGCCATAGCCCTTGTCACCTTCCACGTAGATTTGTTGAATTGTTCCACGTACCAGCTCATTACCAATTCTTTCACCGAGGGAGAGCATTGCTGCGGACATTGCTGCAACTCGCTCTTCGTCCATGCCAGAAGGTAGAACAGATGCCAGAGAAAGACCATCAGGGGTCACTAATGCCGCCCCCTGTACATCACCAGTAGAGGAGACAAAATCTTGGAGAATTGCTGCTAGTTTTGCTGCGTCGATAGCCATTGTAATTTACTGTATGTAGTGGTTTGTATGGGTTGATAGATCTACTGTTTAACTAATCAATTGTGTAAACTTGAGGACATCATGGTCGCCGCCTCGCAACACGGATTCAGTTTGTTCTCCTCTGAGGCGTTTATTCAAAAAGGCTTCGAGAAACCCTTGGATTGCCCCTAGGGTGTAGGTGCAAAGTCTGGGTGAGCCTTCTTCTTCGCCTTCGGAACAAATGGTTTCTCTGGTGTAGACGAGGTAAGCGGTTTCCCCATCATCTGTTGATTTCTCTTCTACTTTGTCGATGATGCATAGACGAGTGCCATCTTTACCCAAGGCTTTCGCTCCTTGAACGGCGATTTCTGAAAGAGACAAATCCACTCCCTTACCTTCTAAGCCAAGTTCCTTAGCGAGGCTTTTACCCCGTTGACGACCTGCCATAATCAGGGCGATCGACGCCGCTTTTGGTCCCAAGGCTTCTTCAATACCAACAACGATAGCCTTAGTACAAATCGTACTATTAAAGCCACCTAGTTCTTTACGTAAAGATTTCTGCGCAACAGACATTAATTTTATTCCTCAAAATAATTTACCAATGCTTCGATCAATTTCGATCAATACTGATGCAAACCCCAAATAGACTGCAATGCAGACAAACAGGGTGCTAGATACTTCGATACCAGCACCCTCGATACTCACATCAATCGCTAGGATTCAGAATTTCGATAGCTGATTGGAGATATGAGATATTATTTATTAGGTCAAAATCGGCTTAAGTAGGCCGATGGCACGTCTGATTTCTAGCATCAACAAACCTTGCTTCGCCGTGTGATTAGCCAGCACTAGGAGCACAGAATCATCACCACATCCAGTGAGGACACCATAACCCTTATCACCTTCCACGTAGATTTGTTGAATTGTTCCACGTACTAACTCATTACCAATTCTTTCACCCAGGGAGAGCATTGCTGCGGACATCGCTGCCACCCGCTCTTCGTCCATGCCGGAAGGTAGTACCGATGACAAGGAAAGACCATCAGGAGTTACTAATGCTGCCCCCTGTACATCACCAGTAGAAGAGACAAAATCTTGGAGAATTGCTGAGAGTTTTGCTGCGTCGATAGCCATTGTAATTTACATTCCATTTATATAGATATTTTCGGTTGATGCGGCGAATAGTCTAAGAGAAAACTTCAGAAAAAGAGTTTTTCTACAGGTCTTACATGGTGTTAGCACCAGTGGCGATCAAGCGTCGGAAAAGTTTTTCTGTCCAACCAGTTTCTTTCAGAACAGCATTTGAAGATACTTCAATGTATGCCTGCTCAATGAAAGTCAGGTCAATCATGGCAATCTTGGCAAGGGCTGCACGGAGATCATCGCTTTTACCATCAGTTTTGGCTTTACGTCCTAGTTCTTCCACAACGAGTGCCATGGCTGGAACCACATGCTGGGGACCAATGCCGATACGGACATGGATCAGACCAATTTTCCAACGGCGTTCAGCGTAACCATCACCCCAAGCATCCATGCCTGAAAACATTTCATTGAACCAATCAACAAATGTCTCGCGGAGCCGGTGAATCCGACCTTCTGTTTCATTGAGAATGGCATTCATTTCTTCATCCCGACCAAGGTAGGAATAGAAGTGGTCAGCCATCTCAGAGGCAATTTCTTTGCCCCAGGCTGCATTGTCATTAAGTAAAGCACGATCGGCATCACTAAAATTAGTTCTGCTAATCATTTTCTTCATGAAGCTATGCGGTTCTAAAGACATATCTTTATTTCTCAATAGTTAATAGTTCAGATGACCAGAAGGAGGAGTGACATTCCATTTTGTGGGCTACTTTGTGCTGGAGAAGTTACTTTTGGCTAATTGCAAAGCAATACTCTCCTTATTATTTATAGATCCCGCTGTTGCGAGGGATAGATGCTAATCAAAGTTATGCAGAGTTCATTGAAATCTAGAATGACATCTAGAAATAGTCGTAGCTCACGAGGGAAATGATGCTTCTGTGGATTATTCTTATCAGCCGAGTGAAGCTGTTTTCGCTTAATTCGGTGATGAGTTTTAAACTCCGTTAGATCACAGTCGTCATGCTTACAGAGGACTATTGAAAATCTGGGAGTCTCCTCAGTTCACTTTTCCGTCGTCTCCTTCCGTCTAGGATACCTAAATCTCCTAGCCAAATGATTCACTATTGGGAATTTGCAAACGAAACTTAATCTTTTTTTGTTGGATTAAAATATTGGATTAAAAAAAGTAAAGCGCCAATTCAAATTTGAAGTGCAACACCTAGGGTCTTTCTGAAGAGGGACTCATAAGGATATTCTGATGTTAAGTAAAACAATAAGAAATCCCTATGAGTTACACCCATTTTAGCATCTCAGACA
>JBIKYI010000499.1:0-3040 GCA_044355355.1 Limnothrix sp.
CTAGTATTTTAGTGATTGAAGATGAGTTGGCGATTCAAGACATCATTTACGATATTTTGACGGCGCGGGACTTTACGGTATTGATGGCAAGCGATGGTCAGATGGGTATCGAGTTAGCACAGCAGAAGTTACCGGATCTGATTCTCTGTGATGTGGGCTTGCCGATTATGGATGGCTATACGGTCTTGCAAACGCTGCGGCAGGACAAGACGACGGGGGCAATTCCTTTTATCTTTTTGACGGCCTATTCGTCGGTGGATGATCTGCGCCAGGGGATGGAGTCGGGGGCGGATGATTATTTAGCTAAGCCTTTTTCGGCGACGGCGCTGTTCCGGGCGATCGATGCGCGTCTACATAAAAAAAATCAGATCAAGGAATTCTATGAGGAATCTTTGGAGCAACTCCGTCGCAATATCACGCTCGCTTTACCCCATGAGTTTCGGACACCTTTAGTGGGGATTTTGGGGGCTTCGGAGTTTTTGTTGTCTGATTTTGAGTCGTTGGAACCGGAGTTGGTGCGGGAATTGTTGCAGGATATTCACCGTTCGGGCGATCGCCTCCATCAGCTGATCCAAAAATATCTCTGTTTTGTGCGCCTCCAGGATCGCCATGTGCGCCAGACTCCTCTTCCCCAGGAAATTGGCGATGGAGCAGATATCATCATCACTGAGACCGCTCAAAGACTCTTGAATAAATGTGAACGACTCCAGGATTTACAACTGAACCTCACCAGCACCAGTTTGGTCTTGAACGGTGTGGATTGCTGCAAACTGATTGAAGAATTACTCGATAATGCCGCCAAATTTTCAGAACCAGGCACACCGATCATCCTCGCGGTTAGCCACCAGAATGGCTACGATCAGATTTCAGTCCAGGATAGGGGACGGGGCATGACGCAGCTGGAATTGGGCAGCATCGGTGCGCTCCAGCAATTTCAGCGGGATCAGTATGAACAGCAGGGCACTGGACTCGGACTGGCGATCGCCCAACTCATTGCCAGCATCTACGGCGGCAAGCTCATCATCGACAGCCAAATTGACCAAGGTACGACCGTCAATGTGAGCCTACCCCATCCCGCCGTTAAAATCCCGACAATTTCCGTGCCGACTGGCTGACCTGTAACGCTGACTGGGAAAACAACTGGAACGCCTGACGGATCTCGCGATCGCCCTGCCCCGGAGTCAGTACCCACTCGTCACGAATCCCCATCTCCCGGAAGACCTGGCGAAAATCTAACGATCCACCGCCCCCATCAATCCCCATCGCGGCGATCGTGTGATTTTCCATCCGTAACATATCCTCCACCACAACATTCACATCCGCCGCCGTTGACCGCTGGGAACCCGCATCCTCCCCATCCGTAATCAGCAGAGTAATCGTCCGCACAGGCACACCATTATCACTAAACTCCTGCGCCTTTGCGAGCACCGTCCCCAACAACACCAAACTCTGGTCATAGAGCGGTGTGCCCAAGTTCGGATCATAATTTTGCGGTGTCATGCGCACCGCCTGATTTAAAAAACCATAGGGATACAGCACATGACCATTTAAATAACGGTTGTGAATCAAAATCTGATCCTGCTGAGGACAACCCGTAAGGACATCCAACACCGCATTATGCCCACCCCGCACCGCCTGAGCATTATGGGAATAGCGAATCGAAGCGGAATCATCCGGCATGATCGTGACTAAAACCACCTCCGATGCCATCACATCATCCACCTCAATGCCAAGCCCCGCCTGAATCTGCACCCCTAGGTCATACACATCTAGACATTGCAACGCCGCCTGGGATAACGAACCATCACCATGGGCATTTTGAAATAACGATTGAATATTTTGAGGATTGTTCATGATCCCTTTCCGTGTTTTAACTACACTTCAATTATAGTGTTTTTTTTACTCGTTGGTGTATTGGTTGGGAATTTGGTCACGAAAAATTAACCACAAATTTTTAGATCGGGGCGATGGAAGGGGAGGAATCAAGTAAGATTGACCATCAGAAGTTACGCCACATTGTGAAGGTTCATAGATCTATGTCTCTTGTAAAAGCCAAACCCGCACTGCTCGTCCTCGCCGATGGCACGACCTACCATGGACGGTCTTTTGGGGCAACGGGCACTACATTTGGGGAAGTTGTGTTTAATACAGGGATGACGGGTTATCAAGAGGTTTTGACGGATCCGAGCTATCGCGGTCAGATTGTGACTTTTACCTATCCTGAGCTGGGTAATACGGGGGTAACGCCGGAGGATGAGGAATCGAAGGGGCCTCAAGTGAAGGGCATGATTGCGAGAAATATTGCCCCCCGTCCGAGCAATTGGCGATCGACTCAGGCTTTGCCGGATTATCTCAAGCAGCATCAGGTGGTTGGTATTTATGGTATTGATACGAGGGATCTGACGCGCCGTTTGCGGGTGTCTGGTTCGATGAATGGGGCGATTTCGTCGGAGGTTCTAGATGCTGAGGAGTTGTTGCGTCAGTTACAGGAAGTGCCCAGTATGGAGGGGCAAAATTTAGTCAAGGAAGTAACGACGACTGAGATCTATGAGTGGACTGAGGGGACGGATAGTAATTGGGAATTTAGTGACACAGCCAGTAAAGAGACTGGGTTGACCGTTGTGGCGATCGATTTTGGGGTAAAGCGCAATATTTTACGGCGTTTGGCGAGCTATGGTTGCAAGGTGATCGTGGTTCCTGCAAATACGCCTGCTGAGAAGATTTTGTCCTATAACCCTGATGGTATTTTCCTGTCTAATGGCCCTGGGGATCCGGCGGCGGTGACGGAGGGGATTGCGACGGTGACGGATATTCTCAAGGCGGAAAAGCCGACTTTTGGCATCTGTATGGGTCACCAAATTTTGGGTCTATCCCTTGGGGCGAAGACTTTTAAATTGAAGTTTGGTCACCGTGGTTTGAATCAGCCTGCAGGTTTGGCGCAGAAACAGATTGAGATTACGAGTCAAAATCATGGTTTTGCGATCACTGAAGAATCCATGGGCGACGATATTGAGATTACTCACTTGAATTTGAATGATCG
>JBIKYI010000005.1:0-17258 GCA_044355355.1 Limnothrix sp.
ATCGGACGGTGGCAGGTCTGGAGCATAAGACTTTGCCGTTTTTCTCGGTGCAGTATCACCCTGAGGCGAGTCCTGGTCCCCATGATGCGGATTATTTGTTTGATAAGTTTGTGCAGTCGATGAAGGCGCATAAGGGTTAAGGCGATCTCTTATTGCTCATGCAAATTAAAGCAAATTAAATGATAAAAAACGCCCTAGTTTTTCGCATCGCTCGCAAGAACTAGGGCGTTTGTGTAGGTTGATGGGGAATGAAAATTTAAGCCTTGAGGAAGGTCACGAGTTCTTGGAGTTTCGTCCAGGCTGCACCGCTTGCCATAATTTCTTTGGCTTTAGTAATCCCGGCAACGTGATCTTCCCAGGCGATCGCCCCAGCAACTTGGAGAGCGAGGGAGGCATTCAGTGCCACCGCATCCGTTTGGGCTTGGGTTCCTTTGCCCTGGAGTACATTGGTCAAAATCTCACAGTTGACCGGGACATCTCCCCCCCGGAGAGCGCTAATCGGGGCAGTGGTTAACCCCAATTCGGTCGGGCTAATTACTGCCATGGAAACCTTATCGCCATTGACTACTGCTAGATCGCTTAAATCCCCTAAGCCCGCTTCGTCCAATTTTTCACGACCATGGATGACCATTGCCTTGGGTGTGCCTAATTGTTGGAGGGCGATCGCCATTCGTTCGAGGAATTTCGCATCATAGACCCCAATAATTTGCCCAGTCGGTTGTAACGGATTCACCAATGGTCCTAGTAAATTAAATACCGTGCGAATTTTTAGCTCTGCTCGGATCGGCGCAACGGACTTCATTGCCGGATGCCAACCCCGCGCAAACAGAAAGGTAATGCCCACCGCATCCAGTGCCGCCGTCACCTTGTCACTCGGTGCACCTAGATCAACCCCCAGCGCCTCCAACACATCCGCTGAACCTACCTTACTCGATGCAGAACGATTGCCATGCTTTGCCACCTTGACCCCTGCCGCCGCCGTCACAAATGCCACCGCAGTGGAGATGTTAAAGGTCGAAGAACCATCGCCCCCCGTGCCACAGGTATCAATGACAGGTTGGTCATGGTGCAAGGTTTCCTGTTGCAAAGATTGTGCCTTGAGTACCTTTGCCATCCCCGTTAATTCATCCGCCGAAACCCCTTTGGTTTGCATTGCGGCTAAAATTGCCCCCGATAGCACCGGGGAAATCTCTTCATTTAACCAGCCCGTCATTAAATTACAGGCTTGATCTTGATCTAAGGAGACCCCCTCAATCAGTTGTTGAAGCAGATCTGTCCAGTTGGTTGTCGTCATGGCACAAAAGACAAAATGAAATATAGGTCTGCCAAAACTTTATCGGAATTCACAGCCATTCCGAGAATCTTTTAGAATATCCTTTGGGAAATTTTTCTTTAGGGATTAGGTTATTTAAGGGTTATGAAGGTTTTAGTCAGAATTGCGGCTTTGTTTTTGGTGGCGTTGAGTTTATTTTTAGGCTCCCCTGCCTATGCTTCGAGTCCTGCGGCGACTTCCCGTTCGGCGATCGAGAATGAGGATTTTGCGAATGCGAATTTTGCGGGGCGGGATTTGCAGGGGGCAGAGTTTACCCAGGTGAATTTTCGGAATGCGGACTTGAGTAATACGGATTTGCGGGGAGCTGTATTCAATAGTTCTCAGTTGCAAAATAGCAATTTGCACGGCGCGGATTTGAGTAATGGTATTGCCTATTTGTCGAAGTTTAATGAGGCGGATCTGACGGATGCGATCTTTGTGGAGGCGATTTTGCTGCGTTCGACTTTTGATAATGCCAAGATTGATGGGGCGGATTTTAGTTTTGCGGTGTTGGATGGTCCTCAGACTAAAAAACTTTGTGCATCTGCAACAGGTGTAAATTCAGTAACGGGGATTGCGACGGCGGATTCTCTGGGCTGTTAGGTTTGTGAGATCTGCTTAGTTTGATTGTTATCTATTGGGAACGGTGGGCGATCGCCGAGGGTCTTAGTCTAAGGATAGGTTTGCGGAAATTGTGATGAAATTGTCTTGGCAGCATTGGGTTTGGGCGACGGGCATTAGTGTGGCGGCATTGGTGGCAGCTCCGGTGGCGGCACAGGTTTTGCGTCCGGTGGCATTGGAGGCGATCGCCTATCCCGATGATGAGTTGTGGTGTGACTGTAATCGCCAAGCCCTAACGGCTGCCATTGATCAGAGTCTGCGTTATCTGGAGACGGATAGTGCCGCTGTTGCCTATCAAAAGTTACAAATCCCCGGTTTTACGCGGGAACGGGTGCGGCGATCGTTGGTGCGGTTTCGAGCCATTCTGCAACAGGCAAAGGATCCCGATGAACTGCAACGAATCGTCCAGCGGGAATTTGAGTTCTATCAATCCGTCGGCACAGACGGTATGGGCAGGGTGGATTTCACCGCCTATTTTGAGCCGTCCTACCAAGCAAGCCCTGTGCGTACCGAAGAATTTCGCTATCCCCTCTACCGTCGTCCCCTAGGGCTAGATCAATGGCGATCGCCCCACCCCACCCGTGCCGAATTAGAAGGCGTAGATGGCAGTCCCCCCGTCGATAGTCCTTTACTGGGACAGGAGCTTGTGTGGTTACCCAATCGCCTGCAAGCCTATCTCGTGCAAGTGCAAGGCTCCGGGCGTTTACAAATGCCAGATGGTAGCCAAATGACCATTGGTTTCGATGGGAACACCGACTATCCCTATGTCAGTCTTGGCAAAGAATTGGTCAATGACGGCGTTTTCCCCCTCGAAGAATTAACCCTGCCCAAACTTATCGACTACTTTGAAACCCATCCCGAAAAACTCAGCGACTACATTCCCCGCAATAATCGATTTATCTTTTTCCGCGCCACCAACGGTGCACCACCAACAGGGAGTTTAGGTCGTCCCGTCACCCCCCGCCGCTCCATCGCCACCGACAAAAGCCTAATGCCCCCAGGGGCGATCGCCCTGATGTCCACCGACCTCCCCATGCCCCACGGCGACAACGACTGGATCAAAATTCCCCGTAACCTCTACGTCCTCGACCAAGACACAGGCAGCGCCATCAAAGGAGCCGGACGCGTCGATCTCTTCCTCGGAGCCGGAGCCAATGTCCAAACCGAAGCCGGACTCGTTAACAATCCCGGTTCCCTGTACTATCTCCTGCTAAAGGAGTAATCCAGCACAATCCCCTAAAAAACAAGCCCAAGAAGTTGCCATGCCCATAGGCTAGAATAGATAGAATTTTGACGCACCCCAGCACAAACCATGCCATTTTTTTCCAAGTCCACCACCGAGAACAAAGGTAAAATCCAGCTTTGGCAAAAGATTGTTCTGTTTATCGGCGCTGGCGCATTTCTGAGCACAGCCCTAATTCCGTTGGTGGGTGCTCTACGTGGGGGCGATCAGCCATCCGTCCCAGCCCAACAGCAAGCAGCAAAACCTGGTGAACCTCCTGCTCCCAGCCCTGAAGAACTGAAAAAACAAGAAGAGGGTTTTCTCCTGACCCTAGAGCGGGAACCAGATAACATCAATGCCCTGCAAGGGTTAACCCAAGTTCGTCTGCAAATGGGCAATCTCGAAGGGGGACGGGAAGGTTTGTTGAAATTAATGGAAAAGGAACCAAATAATCCCCAGGTTCTCCAAGCCCTCGTGGCAGTGCAAACCCAACTGGGTGATGAGGCAGGACTGAAAAAACTAGAAGACCAGCTCAGTAGCACCTTGGCAAAGGAACCAGAAAATACATTGGCGTTGCAGGGTTTAACGCAAATTCGCTTGGGACGCGGCGATCTCAAAGGGGCAATTGAGCCGTTAGATAAGTTGATTGCACTGTTTCCTGATGAAAAGGTATTGAAGGATTTACGCAAACAAATTGATGACAATATGGCACGGGGTAGTGGAACTGGAACGCCAAACAATGTCAGTCCGACCACTCAGCCCCAGGAGGCAGCCCCACCAAAACCTGAGACAACACCTTAATTCGGTATCGATCTATTTCGCTAATCTATGACATCGCGATCGCCCCAAGTTTTGATTTTTTTGCTGCTCCTCTGCGGAGGCGTAATTTTACTGCTGCAAAATAGTCAATCCTTGGGTTTAGTGATCTTCAATCGACCGCTACTGTTTGCTCTGCCCCTGGGGGTTTGGGTGATTTTAGCGGTGACTTTAGGCATGATCATCAGCGTTATCTTGCAGGTATTGATTCGCATTCAAGAGGGTTTACCACCAATCAAAGCAGGCGATCGCCTCAATGAACGTCTGGAATCCCTCAAGCAACGCCCTCCCCGTCAACCGGATAATCGCACCGGACGATCTGATTGGGAACGCAGTCGCGCCAACTATGACTGGACAGACAAGGAACTCGAAGAAGCCGATGCTGAAACCTGGGATATTGAATCGCCGCCCCAACGCCCAACCCCCGTGCGTCCCCCAAAAGCAGCACCGGAACCCAGCGACAGAGAACCAGAGGTTAGCTCGGCTCAACCCAGTCGTCCATCCCGCCCCCGACCTGAACCCAGCACGCCGGAGGATAGCAATACTCCACCTCGCCGCCGTACCTCGCGCCCCCCAACCCAAGGTAAAGGCGATGGGGTTTATGATGCCGATTATCGGGTAATCACACCGCCCTATAACCCTGAGGATAGCCAACCCGGTGGGCAAATTGAAGATGATCCTGAATGGATTTAGGCTCGGCGATTCTGCTACGCTGGAACGGCATAATTGAGCATTACTGAGGCTATGACCGATGAGTTTATCCCCGGAATTAGAGGCGGCGATCGCCATTCTGAAGGAAAAAAGTTGTATTGAAACGCCAGAGATTAATTCCGAGACGGAACGGGAAAGCCTAAGACAAAGTATTTTACTTGCTTGCCAGGAAGCAGACTGGGAAAACATCGGTATCTGTGCAGAGAATAGTGCCGTTGCCGTGCAGTCAGTGCAGCAATATTTAAAAGCGTTGGGCTATGGCGAGAATATTGCCATCGATGTGACCGAGGCATCCGAGGAATCGGTTTATCTAAAATTTAATACCCAGAAAATGTCCGCCTATCTCAACGACTACGAAGGCAAATATCGCGGTGTGTTGATCGCTCTCCAATCACCAGAAGAAGACTTACAGGGAACCTATGGTCATTTCCCCCTCGATCTTTTTGCCTGATATTAATTGAGATTACTTCAGAGTTCATTTAGGGATTGATTTGTGATTCATCAAGGTGATCGCCCTGCAAAGAAAACTGCTGCTCAATTTGCCAAGATTGATCTCGGTACGCCAATAAAGTTAATTCATTCACCCAAAATTCATGGTGAATTTTTTTATGCTGAAACTCTGCCCAAGCACGCTCAAAATTAGGCTTGCTTAAATCCTTAAAGGCAATGGTCACATGGGGTTTAAAGGGGCGATCGCCATAGCGTTGATCATTGATTTGGAACGTTTCACTAAAACCGAATTTAAGCTGTTGTTGCAGGTTAAACAGTTCTGGAGAATGCTGTACATCGATATAAACAACCCTCGGCTCGAAACAGTTAAAACCATCTAAGGTGATGGCGATCGCCGGGGAATTACTAGCAAATTGCTGGAGAAAATGTGTAACCTGCTCCTTCTCATCGGTCGGAATTTTAAAGGGTGGTTGTAACGTAATATGAGGCGGCGAATGGAGTGCCCCCCTAGAGTTAAATTCCGCCGCACAATATTGTTGCCAACCATGGGCGATCGCCGTTAGGTTCGGGGGCAACAGTAACGCCACAAAATACAATTGCTGCGCCATAAAATTACGCCATAGAAATAGTGTCTTAATTCAATCTGGACAATAAAAAAGGGCAGGACTAGCCTACCCCAAAATACTTTACAAAAAAGATTAAAAACAGTGAATAATCATCGGCAATTTAAAATTAACCGAGAACCGTCTTCGCTGTATTCACAACATTCTCAACGGTAAAGCCGAACTTCTCCATAATCACATCGCCAGGAGCAGAAGCACCGAAGGTATCAACACCAATCACTGCACCCTCGAAGCCAACATACTTGTACCAGCTCATCGTACAACCTGCTTCAACGGCAACCCGCTTGGTAACGGACTTCGGTAACACAGACTCTTGGTAAGCTGCGTCTTGCTCTTCAAAGCGATCCACACAAGGCATGGACACAACGCGAACTTTCTTGCCTGCCGCAGTCAATTCCTTGGCCGCTTCAACACAAAGGCTCACTTCACTACCAGTACCGATAAGAATCAGATCCGGTGTGCCATCACTATCAGAGAGGATGTAGCCACCTTTCTCTGCATTGGCGATCGAGCTACCTTCGAGGTTGGGGAGGTTTTGACGGGTGAGGGCAATCAAGGTCGGTGTTCTGAGACTTTCTACAGCAACCTTGTACGCACCGGAAGTCTCGTTGGTATCCGCAGGACGGTACACATAGAGGTTCGGGATGGCACGGAGAGAAGCCACTTGCTCAATGGGTTGGTGGGTGGGACCATCTTCACCGAGGGCGATGGAATCGTGGGTCATTACCCAGATCACGCGGGTCTCAGAGAGGGCAGACAAACGGATAGAATTCCGCATGTAGTCACTGAAGATCAAGAAGGTCGCGCCGTAAGGAATTAAACCTGTACCATGGAGGGCGATCGCATTACAGATTGCGCCCATAGCGTGCTCACGGACACCGAAGTGAACGTTACGGTTTTCGTAAGCGCCCTTCTGGAAGTCGCCAGAAATTTTGAGTTCGGTCAAGTTGGAGTGGGTCAAATCCGCAGAACCACCAATCAACTCAGGCAATACAGGGGCGATCGCATTCAAGGTAATCTCAGAATGCTTACGAGTTGCCAAGCCCTTCACATCAGGGGTCGCAGTCGGGAGAGCATCCGCCCAGTTTGCGGGGGGCTTGCCAGAGAACATCCGCTCAAGCACTGCCGCTTCTTCTGCGTACTTAGTCTTGTAGGTTGCCCAAACTTGGTTCCACTCAGCTTCTGCACTAGCACCACGGTCAACCGCCTTGCGGAAGTGAGAGAGCGCATCTTCAGGCACTTCAAAAGGCCCGTAGTTCCAACCGAGTTCTTTACGAGTTAGCTCGATTTCGGATTCGCCCAGAGCAGCACCGTGCACACCAGCGGTATTACCCTTGTTAGGGGAGCCATAACCAATGATCGTCGTAATTTTGATCATGGTGGGCTTGTCGGTTACAGCCTTTGCTTCTTCAATGGCTTTGGCGATCGCCTCGATATCAGTATTGCCATCTTCCACATGGAGAACATGCCAACCATAGGCTTCAAAACGCGCACTCACATCTTCAGTGAAAGCAACATCAGTGGAACCATCAATAGAAATGTGGTTGTCATCATACAGAGCGATGAGCTTACCCAAACCCCAGTGACCAGCGATGGAAGCCGCTTCACCAGAAATACCTTCCATGTTGCAACCGTCACCCATGAGCACATAGGTATAGTGGTCAAACAACTTTGCATCGGGCTTATTGAAACGAGCAGCCAAATGAGCCTCCGCCAAAGCAAGACCAACACCGTTGGCAATACCTTGACCGAGGGGACCAGTGGTGACTTCCACACCAGGAGTCACAAAATTCTCAGGGTGACCAGGTGTATTGGATTTCCACTGGCGGAACTGCTTAAGATCTTCGAGGGAGACGCTATCATAACCAGCCAAGTACATCAGTGCGTACTGCAGCATGGAGCCATGACCCGCAGAGAGAACAAAACGATCACGGTTCACCCAATTAGGATTTTTGGGATTGAAGCGCATGAACTTATCCCAGAGGGTATAAGCCATGGGAGCAGCGCCCATCGGTAAACCGGGGTGACCAGACTTTGCTTTCTCAACGCCGTCGATCGCCAAAAAGCGAATTGCATTAATACAAAGTTGATCTATGGATTGGGTAGCAACGGTCATAGGAATATTTCTGACTGTAAACGACAAATAGGAAAAACTATAAAGGGTTACCAATACATCGAAACTTACGATGGGCTCTCCCAAAATTACACCCATCATCCCACTGTTGGGATCGATGGGCAAGAATGATTTCTGTCAAATCGATAACATTCACTCGGAGCGATATTTTTTGAACGCCAAAGTGACGTTATGACCCCCAAAACCAAAGGAATTCGAGAGGGCAACTCCCACATGATGTTCGCGGCTCTCGTGGGGTACATAGTCCAGATCACAGCCTTCTTCGGGGTTTTCGAGGTTGATTGTTGGTGGTACGTGGTCATTGGCGATCGCCATCACCGTTGCCACCGCTTCAATCCCCCCAGAACCACCCAGGAGGTGACCTGTCATCGATTTCGTTGAACTGACCAAAATCTTGTAAGCCTGATCGCCCAACGCCTTTTTAATCGCCATCGTCTCAGTGATGTCATTCGCTGGGGTACTCGTGCCATGGGCATTGACGTAATCAACATCATTCGGCGCTAAGCCCCCATCCTTGAGAGCCAACTCGATCGCCCGGGTTGCCCCAGCCCCACCAGGAGTCGGCGCAGTCATGTGGTAGGCATCACAGGTCATGCCATAGCCCACAATCTCACCATAAATTTTGGCACCACGGGCAAGGGCATGTTCCAACTCTTCCAGAATCAAAATCCCAGCCCCTTCACCCATGACAAAACCATCACGATCCTTATCAAAGGGACGGCAGGCATGTTTAGGATCATCATTACGACGAGACAGGGCACGGGCAGCCGCAAACCCGGCATAACTCAGGGGGGTAATGGCAGCCTCCGTACCACCGGAAATCATCGCTTTTGCATAACCCCGTTGTACCAAGCGAAACGCTTCACCCACGGCATTAGAGCCGGCAGCACAGGCGGTCACAGTACAATTGTTCGGACCTTGCGCACCCGTATGAATAGCCGTTAAACCCGCCGCCATGTTGCCAATCATCATCGGAATCATGAAGGGACTACAACGGCTTGGTCCCTTGTCGAGATAGATAATCTGCTGTTCTTCCATCACCTTGATGCCACCGACCCCTGTGCCGATGACTACACCAATATCTGGGGCATTGCTCTCATCAATCACCAAACCTGCATCGGCGATCGCCTGTTGACTAGCAGCTACAGCAAACTGCGAGAAGCGATCCATCCGTTTCGCCTCTTTCTTAGAAATAAAATCATAGGGATCAAACCCCTTAACTTCCCCACCAATGCGGCAGCCATGCTCCGACGTGTCAAAGGCTGTAACCAAGTCAATCCCATTGCGACCAGCCATGAGACCTTCCCAATATTCCTGTAGGGTATTGCCGATGGGAGTAATCGCACCTAAGCCGGTGATTACAACACGATGCAGAGATGAGTTTGCCATAATTAATTTGAATACTGTGTGCAGTGGAGGAAAAATTATCTATCCCATTTATTCAGCTTAAAAGCGGCAGGAAACCGCTAAAAACAAAGAATCTAGCCAGAAAGCCGCGATAACTCAATCAAATCAAGCTCGCAGCTCCACAACTAGAATTCCATAACTCTACTAAAGCTTAATTAAATAATTCTAGGTTTAATTAGGATTTGTTAACCGCTTTGTCAATTGTTTTCACCGCTTCACCGACAGTGGTGATCTGCTCGGCTACTTCGTCAGGGATTTCAATGTCGAACTCTTCCTCAAACGCCATAATTAGTTCTACGGTATCGAGGGAGTCAGCGTCTAAATCACTGATGAAATTAGCTTCGGGGGTAATAGAATCAGCATCGGCATCGAGCTGGTCGATGATAATACTCTTAATCTTGTCAAAAATTTCTTGATTCATTGATGATTCCTAAAATTTATCTAAGCGCAATTTTGCTCTATTAACATTTAAGATGAGCGCTCATCAATTTAGCATTTCGTCGCGCTAGCTAAAACCGACTTACTAAATTAACATAAACTTCAATTATCTTATCGGATCGTGGCATCTTTTTAAATTAGGGGGCAATAATCATTGTTGCCTCCCTAGCAGTCTGGGCGGTGAATGAGTAGTGCCGACTCTCTGTTCTGTGTTTAAGTTCATCACAACCCTTACAGTTTGAAGCTTTTCAATGTTTTGCGCATGGATAAAACTGCCCCTGATGATCGGGAAAACTACGGCATCAGTTCGGTGTGACTTGCGTTCTCTGAACCTCCAACATCTGGAGTGGAATCTGGTTAGCCCATGAACAGACACTGTATCGGATGAGGCTTTTCTGCTGCGGCTATCCCTCAAAAAGATTTTGAAAATATTTTCAGCCGAGTGATTGTCAGGAAGTAAGGGGAATAGATACACTGGTTTGGGTATTAGAAGAGAATCGAACAAGCATGTCAGCTATCCGCACGCTACACCAACAATTAATTTCAAAGGAACGGTCTGCAGTCGAGATTATGACGGCTACCTTTGAGCGGATTGCTGCGGTGGAGCCTCAGGTAAAAGCATTTTTAACCCTCACCAAAGAACAGGCGATCGCCCAGGCGGCGGCAGTAGATGCCAAAATAGCAGCCGGAGAAACCATTGGTCTGCTAGAGGGAATCCCCATTGCCATCAAGGACAATCTTTGTACCAAGGGCATTGTGACGACCTGTGGCTCACGTATTTTGGAAGGTTTTGTCCCAGCTTATGAATCGACTGTCACCCAGAAGCTCCGGGCAGCGGGGGCGATCATGGTGGGCAAAACCAATCTCGATGAGTTTGCCATGGGTAGCTCTACGGAAAATTCTGGCTATCAAATCACTGGCAATCCCTGGGATACGAGCCGTGTTCCCGGTGGTTCCTCTGGTGGCTCGGCAGCGGCGGTGGCAGCCAATGAAGCACCGATCGCCCTCGGTTCAGATACGGGGGGATCGATCCGTCAACCCGCCTCCCTCTGTGGTGTGGTGGGCATGAAGCCAACCTATGGACTGGTCTCTCGCTTCGGTTTGGTTGCCTATGCGTCTTCTCTAGATCAGATTGGCCCCTTTGCCCAGACGGTAGAGGATGCAGCAATTCTCCTGGAGGCGATCGCTGGTTACGATCCCAAGGATTCCACCAGTCTCAAAGTCGAGATTCCCGCCTATAGCAAGTCCCTGCAACCCAATTTACGCTCCAAGCCGAGTTTAAAAATTGGCGTGATCCAAGAAACCTTTGGCGAAGGATTAGACGATGAAGTAGAAATTGCCGTCCGCAAAGCCATTGATCAACTCCAGGAACTCGGCGCTGAAATCCAAGTAATTTCCTGCCCACGCTTCCGTTATGGTTTGCCAGCCTACTACATCATTGCCCCATCCGAAG
Source organism: Limnothrix sp. (assembly GCA_044355355.1). GTDB lineage: Bacteria > Cyanobacteriota > Cyanobacteriia > Cyanobacteriales > MRBY01 > MRBY01. The sequence continues at coordinate 11,188 of JBIKYI010000005.1, forward strand.
CCTCCGCGAACCTAGCCCGTTATGATGCTGTTAAATATGGTGCTCGCGAACAAGATGCCAACAACTTAATCGACATGTATACCCAAACTAGAGCCGCTCGCTTTGGAGCCGAGGTGAAGCGACGCATCATGTTAGGCACTTACACCCTATCTGCGGGCTATTACGATGCCTATTACCTCAAAGCGCAGAAGGTCAGAACCCTAATTAAACAGGACTTTGATGCTGCCTTCGCCAAGGTCGATCTCCTGATTTGTCCCACCTCCCCCAGTACCGCCTTCAAAGCAGGGGAGAAAACAGACGATCCTCTCAGCATGTACCTATCTGACTTGATGACAATTCCGGTCAATCTGGCTGGCTTACCAGCAATGAGTGTGCCCTGTGGCTTCGATAAACTAGGATTACCCATTGGTATGCAGTTAATCGGAAATGTTCTCCAGGAAGATCTGCTGTTCCAAGTAGCCCATGCCTATGAACAGTCCACCAGTTGGCACACACAAAAGGCAAATCTTTAAAGCTTGATGACTGCTTAAATTTAATAGTTGTAAATTTATTTGTTGAAGAGGTAGGGCGATCGCCCCGCCTCTTTTGTTTTCTTGACCCTCAAAACACCCATAAAAAGCCAATAAAAAAGCAGATACCTAAAAAGATATCTGCCCGTTGGAAGTATAAAATTCAAAAACAAATTTGCAGAGGTAAACCTAGGCAATTACTTGATAGAAACCTTAGCACCAGCTTCTTCGAGTTGAGCCTTAACAGCAGCAGCATCATCCTTGCTAGTCCCTTCCTTAACAGGCTTGGGAGCTTCTTCCACAAGGGTCTTTGCTTCCTTAAGACCAAGACCAGTGATGCCACGAACAATCTTGAGAACCGCGATTTTCTTATCAGCAGGCACTTCTTCAAGAATGACATCAAATTCAGTCTTCTCTTCAACCTCTTCAGCAGCAGCAGCACCAGGAGCCGCCATTACCATACCGCCAACGGGAGCAGCAGCACTAACGCCAAAAGTCTCTTCGATTTGCTTAACAAGCTCAGCAGCCTCTAAAAGAGTAAGAGACTGTAGCTTTACCAAAATTTCATCAGTAGTAGCAGACATTGAAATATCTCCTTAAAAAATAACAATTATGAGTAATGAACAAACGATTCGTCACACAAAAATCATGCGACTAATACGTGAATTAAGCAGCTTCTTTTTCGGAAACAGCTTTGATAGCTCTTGCCAAGGAACCAGGAACTTCGTTGATACCAATTGCAATTTTGGCAGTAACAGAGTTGAGTGCACCGGCAATTTGAGCGTAAAGCTGATCTTTGGTGGGCAGATCGCCAAGAGCTTCAATTTGGGCACTACTGAGAGCCTGACCTTCCATTACGCCGCCACGAAGTTCTGTTTTCTTCGTTGCTTTGCGGAAGTCTTTATATGCTTTAACAGCGGATGCAACATCTTCACCTGCAATCAAAAATGCAGATGAATCCTTCAATAAAGACTGCATCGGCTGCCAATTTGCGTCGCCATCGACGGCTTTATGCATCAAGGTGTTTTTAGCAATCTTGCAGCACGCACCGACGGGGCGAAGGCGGTTACGGAGATCCGAGATTTCAGCAACGGTCAGACCTTTGTAATCAATCACGAACGTTAAGTGAGCATCTTGGAGAAGCTCCTTAATTTCTGCAACCAGAACTTGCTTTTCTGCTAGCGATTTTCCCATTACATTTTCACCTCCTTTTTGGGGAAAGGTTAGGGTTTAGCTAGGGTTAGCTAAAAAAATAGACCTCGACATACTCATGTCAAGGTCACGCTTTTTCTTCCAAAAGTTTTGGAAAAAACTTGTTTTGTGTAGCGTATTACCTCGACAGGATATTAAGCAAAATTGCACCTGTTTTCTTGGGTATGGATACAAAATCTTGAGTTGTTTTTTACTGATTGAAATCAGTATTTTTTGCTAGTCTTCGAGAGACAGATCCCGCAGAGCGTTAATGTCTACTTCGATGGAGGGACCCATAGAGGCAGAGACAAAAATACTACGCCAGTAACGACCCTTTGCGCCGGAAGGACGATTACGATCAATCGTTTCCTGGAGGGCTTTTAAGTTTACCAGAAGATCAGTCGCTTCGAAAGAGGATTTACCAAATAGTACGTGCACAATCCCTGCACGGTCAGCACGAAACTCTTGTTTCCCTGCTTTAAATTCGGCGATCGCCCCAGCCACATCAGTAGTAACAGTACCACCCTTAGGAGAAGGCATCAAACCACGAGGACCAAGCTGACGACCTAAACGCGCGATCTTAGGCATCATATCAGGCGTTGCGATCAAAACCTCAAAATCCATCATGCCTTTCTGAATATCCTCAATCAGCTCCTCAGAACCAACTAGATCAGCACCAGACTCTTGAGCAACCTTAACCTGTTCACCACTCGTGATTACCGCAACACGAACAGATTGACCAGTCCCCCTAGGGAAGCCTACCGTCGTTCTTAACTGTTGATCCGTGTACTTCGGATCAATCCCAAGACGAATATGAGCTTCAGCCGTTTCATCAAACTTTGCCGTTGCTGTTTCCTTGAGCAGTTGCAGGGCTTCCAAAGGCTGATAAACTCGATCCTCAACCTTTGCTTGGGCTTCACGAAAACGCCGTGAAAGTTTCTTTGACATTTATACTCCTTGGGTAGATATCGAGACCCACGTCTCTCCCCAATAAAAAATTAACTAATATCTCACGTACAAAGCCTAATGAGCTTACCGAAAATCTAATCAGTTACAGTAACACCCATGTTACGGGCAGTACCTTCAACAATTTTCATTGCAGCATCAATATCATTAGCATTCAAGTCAGGCATCTTAGTCTGAGCAATCTCTTTTAACTGAGCACGACTAATACTGCCAGCCTTTTGCTTGTTCGGCTGAGCCGATCCCCGCTCAACACCAGCCGCCTTACGAATAAGAACAGACGCAGGAGGTGTCTTGAGAATAAAAGTGAAACTCCGGTCTTCATAAACCGAAATTTCCACAGGAATAATCATGCCAGCTTGATCAGCAGTCTTAGCATTGTATTCCTTACAGAAAGCCATGATATTCACACCATGTTGACCAAGAGCTGGACCAACAGGAGGTGCAGGGTTAGCCTTACCGGCTGGCAAAGCTAACTTAATTAACGTAACTACTTTTTTTGCCATTTCTAGCTCTGTTTTTCCACTTGATTAAATTCCAGTTCTACCGGCGTATCCCGACCGAAGATAGACAATAGAGCTTTCAACTTGCTGCGTTCAGGACTAACCTCAACTACCTCACCCTCAAAATCTTTAAATGGACCGGACAAGACCAAGATCTTATCGCTGATCGCCATATCAACTTTGACAGTGGGTTCAGCAACCTGGGATTGCTTAAAGATACGCTCAACCTCAGCCATGCTCAGAGGTACAGGCTTGACATGACCACGACCACGACCAGTACTGCGTTTCTGCTCAGCTCCCACAAAATTAATGACATGGGGGGTGTTCTTCACAACTTGCCAAGCTTCGTCATCAAGAGCCATTTTGATCAAAACATAACCAGGAAAAACTTTTTCTTCGCTATGCTGACGGCTACCATCTTTACGGATCTTGACCATTGGAGTCTGAGGAATGCGCACCTGCAAGATGCGATCCGCTACGTCCAAAGTATGAACCCGTTGCTCTAGGTTTGCCTTGACTCTCTTTTCACACCCGGAGGCTACCTGTACGGCATACCAACGGGACTTTAGCCCAGCCTGTGTCTCTGCCAATTCTTCTGAATGTTCTTCCATATCAACTAGGAGTCTCTAAAATACTTTGCCAGATACCCAAACAAACAGGTTATCGACGACATAAACGACGGTTGCAACGAGAGTAACCATTAAGATCACTGCTGCTGATTCACTGATAAGTTGTTGGCGGGATGGCCAAACTACCTTAGCTAGCTCCTCTTTCGTATCGTTCGCATACAGAGTCACATCGAAACCAGTGGAGTTCTGATTATCAGTATCAACCGTTTTTTTTGTTTTAGCCACAATTAGAAACTCCTCCCCAGAGCATCTGTATTATTTCAACTAAATTTTAATCTAATCTAAAACGCGCCCTGGAGGACTTGAACCCCCGACATCAGGTTTTGGAGACCTGCGTTCTACCAACTGAACTAAGGACGCCTGACGACTTTCATCAAACAAGCCTTAGCAATTGTAGCACAATTTTTTCTTTAAGCAAAGTGCCTATCAAAACCAATATTAAATAGGTCGATCAAAACGCTGTTTAATACGAGTTGCCTTACCAACGCGATCGCGCAAGTAGTAAAGCTTCGCCCGACGCACCTTGCCTCGACGCATGATTTGGATATTGTCGATGATCGGAGAGTGAAGAAGGAAAACCCTTTCTACGCCAACTCCTTGGAAAATTTTGCGTACAGTAATGGTTTCATTAATGCCACCATTGCGCATAGCAATCACGGTGCCTTCGTAGGGCTGAACCCGTTCTTTATTTCCTTCCTTGATTTTGACACCCACTCGAACAGTGTCACCAACATGGATAGTCGGGAGATTATCCTTGAGGTGCTCTGATTCGATGGATCGAATAATAGCTTCAGCGTTCATGGTTTTTCAAAAAACTCACAATTTCCCATTATGTTTCCAAGAATCCATAAAGTCAATACAAAAACTCGATTTTTCTAAACTTAAATAAACTCAGTTAATAAGATCAAGAAAAAAGTGAGCCATCTAGACTCACTTTTTCATAAGTTTTGACTTTGACTTCGTTAGGTCATATTAGACCGTAATCGAACGAAAGATTTTTAAATCTTAAAGTTTGCAGTTAGAACTTGAAGGTAGTCCGTACAGCGCCAACCCAAACGGTGTCATTAGCATCATTGTGGTTAGGATTGAAAATCACGTAAGCACCGGGGGTGATGGTGATATTCTTGCTAAGTTTGTAACGGTACTGGAGTTCTGCGAGGTAGGAAGTGTCGGGATCTTCTACACCAATACCATCAGCATTAGTAGATCTGGGGGGCTGACCGAAGATCAAACCGAGTACATTGCCTTCTCCACCAACGTCGAGAAGAGCAGCGTTAACAGCCCAGTTCCAGATGTCAGCACTGCCGTTAGCAGTTTCAGAATTAGCCGCGCTATAGCCTACCCAACCCGCAAAGTTAAGGCGAGGAGAAACCATCCAACTAGCTTCTAAACCGAAATTGTCAGAAGAAGTAGGAATACTATTGGTGAAAGGACGCTTGGAAGTCCCGCTGCCTGTGCTACCAGAGGTATTAACATCTCCAGCTGGTTGGTACTTATTCACGTACGTGAGGGCAAGATCAATGTTGTCGGTAGGAGCAAAGGCAAGCTGTGCACCAGTACTATAAGCCCCGTTGAATAAGCCATTCTTGGCACTAGCATCAGCAGCATTTTCTGCTAAGTACAAAGCAGAGAAAGTAAATTTGTCGCTCAGCTTGTAGTTGAAACCTGCGCCAGTACCTTCTGGTCCACGAAGGGTGGTGGGATTACGACGAGCGAAGCGGGAAAGTGCACCACCGCCACTGCTTTCGAAGTAAGGGTTGGTAGCGGCAAAAATATCATCGATATCAAGACCAGCAGCACCAACATAAGCGGTCATTTTTTGACCAAGAGGGAAGCGGTAATAGGACTCATCAATGGTGATATTGTTACCACCATTCTCATCATGTCCCAAACGAGCCATGTCAGTGCCAAGGATATCGTCTATGGCAACATCAAAGTTGCCTGCTTGGAGACGAGTGCGTAAGCGATCTTTGCCGTCGGCTCTAAAGCTTGTGTCGAGGGCTAAACGTACACGGTCATTGAAAGCAACTTGAGTGTTGTCAGTATCGCTGAAAGAGTCGGAGAGGGTGAAGATAACTTCGCCACTCAGTTTAGTGGTGGTGGAGAACTGGTGATCTTCGAGGAAGTCTACGCGACCTTCAAGATCATCAACGCGTGCACCCAGGGTAGCGAGTTCCGCTTCAAACTCTTGTACCATGGCACGGATTTGTGCGAGTTCTGCGGGGTCAACGCCAGCGCCACCAGCTTCGATGCGGCTTAAGCAAGCGTTTAAACCA
>JBIKYI010000159.1:0-6424 GCA_044355355.1 Limnothrix sp.
GATTACAGGGGGAGCCGTGGGGATCTTCGCGATTCCGCAACCCTTTGCGAGTCCATTGGGTTATCTCTGGGTCGTGCTGCCCCTGTTGGTGCTGGTGGGACTGCTGGTGTGGCGTTTGGAAAATACAAAGGTTGGACGGGCGTTTAAGGCAATTCGGGAAGATGAACTCGCCGCTGGAGCCATGGGGATCAATCCCACCTATTACAAGGTGCTGTCGTTCGTGCTGGGGGCAATTTTAGCGGGGGTCATCGGGGCGATCGCCGCCCATTTTCTCAATACCTGGAATGCTCGCCAAGGCACATTCGATGCCAGCATTACCTACCTCGCCTTTGCCCTGATTGGTGGTTCCCGCAGTTTCCTTGGCCCCATCCTCGGCGGGATTATCCTCACCGCATTGCCCGAAGTGTTGCGGGGTTTAGGAGATGCTCGCCTGATTTTCTTTGGGTTGCTGTTGGTACTCGGGACAATTTTTTATCCCCAGGGTCTCATCACCCCCGAACTCCTACGGCGCTTCATCCCCGCCTCCCTACGCTCCAAAATCTAACCTCCCCCCTGATATCTGATGTCTGAACTAAAGTCGTCCGTCCTCTAAGACGCTTTCACTCGATAACGGTTTGGGCACAGAAGTGAGCATATTTTGCTGACAACGCTCCACATAAAGCTGACTAACGTAATCATCCGGGCAATATTCCACACATTGCTGGAAGAGCCGTTGTGCCTTCACAAATTGTCGGAGACGGTACAACACAAATCCCTGTTCAAAGGTGGCTCGACTTTCCTTTTTCGCTGCGGCGATCGCCGGGTCATCCACATCAAAAACTTCATACACACTCACTGCCACCGATTTTCCCGTCACCGTCACATTGTCGATGAGGCGAATATGATACCGATCATGCTCTTCCAACCGCAGAAAAGTATGGTGGGAAATTAACAAGGATGTCCGATAAATTTTTGTCAGACGCTCCAAACGGGACGCAAGATTGACCGCATCGCTGATCACTGTACTTTCCATATGTTGCTCACCCCCGACTGTGCCACAACGCATTAAGCCAGAATTCAGTCCCAAGCCAATGCGAATCGGCTCCCGACCGGGACGTTGACGGGTTTTATTGTAGTCATCCAGGGTCTGGAGCATGGCGATCGCCGACTGGAGAGAGTCATCCGCATGGGTCGCCCGACTAAACAACGCCATAATTGCATCGCCAATATATTTATCAATAAACCCATAATTGCAACTAATCGCCGGGTTCATCCGCGAGAGGAAAGCGTTAATAAACTTAAAATTATCCTCCGGACTCATCTTTTCACTCAGTCCCGTAAAACCGCGAATATCCGCAAACAACACCGTCATTTCCTTTTGAATGTTGTCCCCTAGTTGCACATCCACAATGCTGTGTTTATCGAGCAACTGCAAAAATTGTCGGGGCACGAACCGCTCATTGGCTTGGTTGAGTTGCCAGAGCTTGTGGGTATAGTCCTGTTTCTCCCGTTCCGCTTGACGACGCTCGGTAATGTCCTGGAAAGCCACAATGGCATATTTGACCGTGCCATGGTCATCAAGAATCGGCGTTTCCCAAGCTTCTAGGGGAATATGCTGCTGATCCCGATGCACTTCGACATCATCATAGGTATTACTTGTTTTTTGCCGTAATGCCCTTTGTCCCAAACGCATATCTGTTACACAAAGGGCTTGGGTTTCCGTGAGATAGAGGGGATATGCGGCAATCTCGTCAATGGTGGCGTGGTCATCTCCCGTGAGCAAAAGTTGTGCCTTACGGTTGAAATAGACCATATTACCGGAACCGTCAAATACCAAAATCCCCACCGGAATGGCTTCTAAAAATTGGTTGAGGCGTTCATTGGTGGCTTGAATTTCGGCGGCAAGGTCGAGGTTTTCGGTTTTCAGGCGATCGTTCAGCAGGGAAATTTCTTCGTTAGCCTGTCCCAACTGTTCCATTACCCGTTCGACTTTGCGTTTTTCTTCCTGTAATTCGTGGTAACTGTGCTGGGCGGAAATTTCTGCCATTTCGAGTTGGGTGACCTGCTCGTGAAATTCATCGTAAAGCAAGGAAAATTCTTCGATCATTTGGTTGAATGTATCCGCCAATGTGCCCACTTCATCCTCGGTGAATTTGGGGGCTTTAATTTTGAGGTTGCCCTGGGTGACTTCTGTGGCGGTGTCTTTGATCGCGAGGATGGGCTTGGTGATTAATCTAGCGATGACATAACTCCCGGCGATCGCCAAACCTGCCACCCCAGTGCCAAAGGCGATGACCTTCCAGACTAATACTCGCAATGGTTGGAGTGCCTGGGAGCGATCTAATTCCACAAACAGGGCTAACTTCTGCTCCGGTAACCAGCGATATAAGCCAAATACATCCTGACCCAGCAAATTCACATAGTCGTCCTCGCCACTATGCCCAGCGATCACCTGCTGAATTGCCCCATTATCACTCGACTCCCAAGCCCTCAGCAGCGCCGCATCGGCCGTTAACAAATAACCATCCGCCGTCGCCAAATAGTTAAACTTAAACCGCTCCGGATCATGAAATTGCAGCACCACCCGTGCCAACTCCGACGCATCCAAGCGCACCATCAAGACCCCAATAAACTCCTGATAAGCCCCCTTAATCGGCTGACTAAACACAAAATCTCCATCCCCCTGCTGCGGATAGCGCACCGAAGACTCACGCCGCCCCTCCACAAAACTCACCGTCTGCCGATAATTTTGACCCACATGTTGCGCCTGGGTCGAAAAAATCACAGACCCATCCCGCTCATCCAACACCAGCAACTCCTTCACCCCCGGAGTTGTCGCTATTTCCTGCTGAGCTAAGAGAAACAAATTCCGTTGTGCTTCCTTCCGCACCTCATCCGTCACCGTCGGGGCTAACAATGTCTGGACAAACATCCTGAACTGGGAATTCTGACTCAACGCCTCATAATGATCTGTCTGATTGCCAAACCAAATGGCGATCGTCTGTTCCTGTAAGTTTGCCGTCGTCTCTAACCGTTCAAAAATAGAGCGCTTCAGGGTTTGACGACTTTCCAGCAAGGCGATCGCCCCCACCGCAGACACCGTTAGCAGGGAAAGGGCAGAAAAATACCCCACCAACTTAAATGTCAAACTCTGTGCAAAAAACTTCATGCCTTAAGATCTAATGGAATCTGCGCTCAAACAATCTCTTTGTCCAATCCTTACCTAATTCCTACCCTAAATAGTCCTACCTTAATTTTAAAGTCGTTCGAATTTAACACGATATCAAATAAAGTTTTAGCAGACAGAACCACAAACTGCCGTCCGCAAATATTAGGGGATTTCTCCTCAAGATGACCGAGAATTTCTATAAGTCTAAAAATTACTCTGCCGTGACGTCATCATTATGCATAGCAACGGGGACAAGATCCGTATAAACACTGGTTTTATTTGAAAAGTATCACCCCTTAACCATAAACCAAGATTTTTTCATCACCCTAAAGCCTAGACATCGGCAAGCAATGTGGGACAATGATCCCTGCCCCCCATCCTGAAGGAGTACCCACTATGCAAGAAGCCGTGGGCGTGATCGAAACCCTTGGGTTTCCTGCCGTCCTTGCTGCTGCCGACGCTATGGTTAAAGCAGGACGCGTCACCATTGTATTTTTTGATAAAGCAGAACGCGGAAATTTTATCGTGGTCATTCGCGGTACAACATCCGAAGTTCAACCAGCCATGGTTGCTGGTCTAAAAGCTGCCGAAGAAACATTCGGTGGCAAAGTGATGACCCACTACACTGTGCCCAACCCCCCGGATAATGTCGTGGCGATACTCCCCTTAGAATACACTGAGGCAGCTATGCCCTATCGTAGCTAATTCTTCGGTCGGAAGTCTTGGTATTTTGACCGAATTAGAGAATAATATGTGCTTGGGTAGAGAAGCACATATTAATAAGTTTTACTAATATTACTAATAATTTTGATTAAGGAGATATCTATGCCCTCTCAGTCTGCGGTTGGATCACTTGAAACAAGAGGCTTTCCCGGAGTACTTGCCGCTGCTGACGCGATGGTAAAGGCAGGTAGAGTTACTTTGGTTGGCTATATTCGTGTCGGTAGTGCTCGTTTTAACATTAATATTCGAGGCAGTGTCTCTGAGGTTAAGACGGCGATGGCAGCGGGTATCGATGCTGTGGAGAAGGCGGAAGGCGGCATTTTGGAGTCTTGGGTGATTATTCCTCGTCCCCACCCTAATGTTTGTGCGATTTTGCCGATTGACTATAGTGCTGAGTCAGAGCCTTATCGTGAACAGGCTGAAGGTTCTGCTTCTTAGGGTTATGGTCTAAAAGATTTTTCGATTACTTTTAATTTCTTGAAAGCCTATGTTTATGGGCTTTTTTTGTTGTTAGGGTATTACTTGAATTTATTTTTTGTTTGGTTGATTTTTCGTTTAAGGGAGGGTTTTGTAATGGCGGTGAATTTGTTGGATTTGGCGAAACAAACGCGGTCAGCGGCGCAAAAGTTGGGGGTGCTGTCGGTGGCGCAACGGGATCTGGCTTTGGTGGCGATCGCCGAGGCGTTGACAGCGAATCAGGACAGAATTGTGGCAGCGAATCAGCGGGATTGTGAGGCGGCAGAAAAAGAGGGTATTGCTACGGCTCTCTATGCGCGGCTGAAGTTGGGGGATAGTAAGTTGGCGGCGGCGATCGCCGGGGTGCGGGATGTGGCAAAGTTAGCCGATCCCCTGGGACATTTACAGATTCACCGGGAACTGGATGACGGCTTAATTCTCAAGCGGGTGACCTGTCCCCTGGGGGTTTTAGGCATTATTTTTGAGGCACGTCCAGAGGCTTTGATCCAAATTACCAGTCTGGCGATCAAGTCCGGCAATGGGGTCATTCTCAAGGGCGGTAAGGAGGCGATTCACTCCTGTACAGTGCTGACGGAAATTATTAAAGAGGCTCTGGCTGGGACAGATATTTCACCTGATGCAGTGACATTGTTGACCACCAGAGAAGAAATTAGCACCCTGTTATCCCTGGATGAATATGTAGATTTAATTATTCCCCGTGGCTCCAATTCTTTTGTGCAATATGTGCAACAAAATACGAATATTCCGGTGCTCGGTCATGCGGATGGGATTTGCCATTTATATGTCGATCAAGATGCGGATTTAAGTAAAACAATTCCCATTGTGGTGGATGCAAAAACCCATTATCCGGCTGCTTGTAATGCCATTGAAACATTGTTGATACATGAGAAAATTGCGGTGGATTTTCTACCTCAAATTGCAATGGCTCTAATGGCAAAAAATGTGGTGTTAATCGGTGATGAAGTAACCCAAAATATCCTCAAAAATATTGTTGAGGTGCAACCCGCAACTGAGGAAGATTGGCGTACAGAATATAGTGATTTAGTGCTAGCCATTAAGGTGGTAGATAATGCTGAGGCGGCGATCGCCCACATCAATACCTACGGTTCCAAACATACCGATTGCATCGTGACGGAGAATCCAGCCACAGCTCAAGTGTTCCTCAACGAAGTCAATGCAGCAGGCGTTTACCATAATTGCTCGACCCGTTTTGCCGATGGTTTTCGCTATGGTTTCGGCGCAGAAGTGGGCATCAGTACCCAAACGTTACCCCCTAGAGGTCCCGTTGGTTTAGAGGGTTTAGTGACCTACAAATATCATTTAGTTGGTAATGGTCAAATTGCGGCGACTTATACGGGCACTGATGCCAAGCCTTTCACCCATCGGGATCTCTAGAGATTATCTCCCGTTTATTTCGTCTGTACCGTCAACACTTGGGGCGGCGTAGCATCGGGGGGATAGCGCAATTGCACATTCACTAAACGGCGATCGCCACTGGGCATTTCGAGGGTGATTAAGGGTTCGCCCTGTTGTCCGCGTTTTTGCACGAGGTGAAAATATTCGGTGTGGATGACCCCTTGGTCGTCTTTGTAATTTACCCGCACTGGTCCCCGGAAAAAGGTTGAGGTGGGTAATGGCTCGAAAAACCGTAGGGAACTATTGCTGGCATCCTGTTTAATTGGGGTTTCGAGGGCGATGGTCACCGTTTGGGTTTGGTCGGTGGGATTATGGAGGGGCAGGGTTAAATCATATAAAATGCCGTAATTGCCATGGGCGGCATAGGCGGTGTCGTCGTAGCGGCGAATCATTGGGGCGGTTTGTACCTGTCTCGTGCCGTGGGTTCCGCCGACTAGGGTGCTGATGCCATAGGCGAAGGATTTACCAGCAGCGGGAATGGTTAAATCCCATTGGGGGGTGTCATAAATTTGGGTTTTCCAGGTTGCCCCTTGGGATACGCCGCCAACTCTGCCGTAGATAATACTGCCGGATGCGCCGGGGACAGTGGGGACGCGATCGCGAGGAGTAGACAGGGCATCGTTTGTGAGGGCAGCTTGCCATTCCTCTAGGGTTGGCGAT
>JBIKYI010000003.1:0-20274 GCA_044355355.1 Limnothrix sp.
TGTTCGTCGCCCGCTGCGCTATTGATTGCTATTGATAAAGTTTTTCGGTGGTGATGTATTGGGCGATCGCCGGGATCACCGCATTGGTTTTACCTTCGCTACGATATTCACTGGAGGAGACTGCCGGGGGATGATAGTCTGCTTCTGCCCAGGCTCCTTTGAGGGCAGCCAGTTGTTTGAGGGCTTCGTTTTGGAGAGGGTAGCCTTTACGGGGGAAAATCAGTAGGGTTACTTCCTGTAGGAGATCTTTGGCTCGATACCAACGGGGAATTTGGGAGACAAGATCGGAACCAATGACTAATAAATATTCGGGTTCTTCGCCCCATATTTTTTTGGCAAAATGTAGGGTATTTAAACTGCGGCGATCACTCAATTTTTCGTTGACCAAAATATTATCATGACCTAATTCTGCAATCAGTAAACGCAACATTTCTGAGCGCTGGGTAAGGGATGCACCATGTTCTTTGAAGGGGTTATCCGCTGCCCAAACGGCGACTTGATCGTAATGTTCACTTAACCATTGCAAAATGGCTTGATGTCCGATGGTTGGCGGATCTGCGCTAGTACCAAAGAGAGCGATTCGGGTCATGTCAGTTGTCGGATATCAGATATCAGATATCAGATATCGGTGATTTGAAGGTTGTGTGAAATGATGGATGAATGTCTAGGATGTTCTGTGAGTGTATATGAATCTACCCACTTGGATCACGGTTTCCCGGTTGGCTGGTGTGCCTTTTTTGTTGGTGCTGTTGGAAAATCCTTCTGAGCAGGCGCGTCTGTGGGCGATCGCCATTTTCTTGGTGGTAGCACTAACGGATTGGTTAGATGGTTATTTGGCGAGAAAACTCGACCAGGTGACGGATCTGGGGAAATTTCTCGATCCTTTAGTGGATAAGCTTTTGGTGACTGCGCCGTTGCTGTCCCTCATCCATTTACAGGAAATTCCAGCTTGGGGGGTGTTCCTGATCCTGGCGCGGGAGTTGACCATTGCCGGGTGGCGGGTGACGGGGGATAAGAAAATTCAGGGGGCAAATTTTTGGGGTAAGGCGAAAACGGTGACCCAAATTGCGGCGATCGCCCTCCTGATTTATCCCTTCAACTCAACTGGAGAATTGCTCGCCCTGGTACTCTTCTGGGCTGCCGTCGCCTTGACGCTGATCTCCGGACTGATTTATCTGTTGCCCCAAGCCCCAGATCCCAGCCAAAATCAGCCAAGCGAAGGTGTTTAAGGCTAAATCCATCATGGTCACATCCAGGGTGTTAAACAGCGCTAAACCACCAAAGGCGAGGAGAAAGCTAAAAAAGATCAGTTTTTCGCCTTTTTCTGGGAGTTTTCGCCAAGCTTGCACACTATTGACGTAAATCCAGCCGATTGTGCCGATGAATAAGCCCGCAAAAGGGATACCGATCTCGGACGTGATCATCAGATATAAATTATGGGGATGCCCCAGCCAAACGCCCATTGTCGCCTCATAGGATGGGGTAAAACTGCGTATGCCCCACCCCGTCAAGGGGCGCTGTTGGATCATCTCTAGGACAAACTGCCACTGGCTTGTGCGTAGATATGGGGTCGGTCGTCCGGCATACATTTGGTCGGATAATCGGCTCCAGAAATAAGCGGGGACAATTTGCCGTAAGCCATTGCGCCAGGGTGCTTTACCAAAGGATGCCCCTAAAACCGCTGCGGCAAATCCACCGACAAAACAACATATCCACCACCAACCCAGATAAATCGCATAGATGAGTACTCCCAAAAGGGCGATCGCCCAAACGTTGCGGGAATTGGTAAGTACTAGGGCGATCGCATCAACCAAAAGAGTCACAGTGAGATAGACAAAAACCTTCGACTGGGTGGACTTTTGCCAGGAAAAGTTTTGCCAAGAAAAGTGTTTAAGCCAAAGTCCCAAGCCCAACAAAAATACCGTCACCAAATAGGCGGCACAGATATTGGCATACATCAACGTTCCCGATAAACGCCCCGGTGGCTCTCCTGTCCCCGTCAGATCCCAACCAAATAAATGCCAAATCAGATCAGGCGTTTTCCAGTCCAACCATAACTCCCCCAAGCCCAATAGCGACACCCCCAGGGAAGGCAGCACCAACAACCATGCCAATCGTTCCACACGGGCGACAGAATTGAACAGACGGCTATAGGCAAGAAAAAAAAGAAAAAACGGGACATAATTTGACACCCCCAGCACTGAATCCAGGGGATAAGGGGCGATCGCCGAGACAAAGAATAACCAGAGGGTCAACATCCCAAAAATCTGGGCGAGAGGTTGCCGCACAATGCTTTTACCCGATTGTCCGAGCAAAACCACCAATTGAATAAAGATCGCCACCGCCCCCCAGGCAGTACCCAAAGGAAAAATGACAATACCTAATTCCGCAAAAAACGGTAGACGATCCGCAGGAGTTTCCTGGAAAAGCCTTCCCAGACGAGCTTTTGATTGAGCAACAAATGACATTAACAAAGCAATGATGGCAGCAAAGACTTTCAAATCCTACCCTTAAAATCCCCACCACCAATGGACGATCCGCCAAAAATCGCGCAAGATATGAAAGTGAAAGACCTTGGTGATCGCCCAGTCGCCCCACAAGCTAGACCCAAAGCCCGCAATAATTTGTAACAAACCGTATAAACTATTCACAAAAAAAGGTTTAAAGCCTACTCTCAAGCTTGTTAGACTGTAACCTAACTAAAACCTTTATACTGGCGCGATTATTCCCAGACATTCGGAGAATCGCATAATATCTCCTAATATCTTTCCCAAAGATCACTTAAAACGGACGCATAAATTACGGATATGGTAAGTACTGTTAGCAAATCTACTGGAGCAGAGGAACTACGTCCCGGCGTAAAACTCCCTTCAAAAGAAACGATCCTCACCCCTCGCTTTTACACCACCGACTTCGACGAAATGGCAAAAATGGATTTGTCAGTCAACGAAGAAGAAATGGAAGCGATCATCGAAGAATTCCGCATTGACTACAACCGTCACCACTTCGTTCGGGACGAGTCCTTCGACATCTCCTTCGACAACATTGAAGGAAAAACCCGCGAACTCTTCGTTGAATTCCTAGAGCGCTCCTGTACTGCCGAATTTTCCGGATTCCTTCTTTATAAAGAATTAGGTCGTCGTCTTAAGGATACCAATCCCCTCCTGGCTGAAGGTTTTACCCTCATGTCCCGTGATGAAGCCCGCCATGCAGGTTTCCTCAACAAGGCAATGACAGACTTTAACCTGTCCCTCGACCTCGGTTTCCTCACCAAGAGCCGTAGTTACACTTTCTTCAAGCCCAAGTTTATCTTCTACGCCACTTACCTTTCTGAGAAAATCGGTTACTGGCGCTATATCAAGATTTACCGTCACCTCGAAAAGAATCCCCAGGATCAGATTTACCCGATCTTCAAATTCTTTGAAAACTGGTGTCAGGATGAGAACCGCCATGGTGATTTCTTCGATGCTTTGATGAAGACCCAACCTGGTATTCTCAACGATTGGAGAGCGCGTCTCTGGTGTCGTTTCTTCTTGCTTTCTGTTTTCGCCACTATGTACCTCAATGATACCCAGCGGGCTGGTTTCTACGAGTCCCTTGGTTTAGATGCGCGGCAGTTTGATAAGGAAGTGATTTACGAGACGAACAATACTGCTGGTCGTGTCTTCCCCATCATTCTCGACGTTGAAAAGCCCGAATTTTATGAGCGACTCGAAACTTGTGTGAAGAACAATGAGCATCTCCGCTCTGTTGATGCAACGAATGCCCCTGCACCGATTAAGTTCTTCAAGAAATTACCTGCTTATCTTTCTAACGTGACTAATTTGGTGAGTCTGTACTTCATGAAGCCCATCCGTGTGGATCAGCTTGAAGGTACTGTACGTTAAATGGATTTCACTCAATCGAACCACTCAAGCTAATTTTTATTGAAATATTGATTACTCCTCAGAACTTCGGTTATGGGGAGTTTTTTATTGTTCTCTTTTTTGTCATTTTCCGAAAAAATTTGCTAATTCTAAGCCCTAGAATGATTGTACAGAAAGCAATTTCAGACTTTTTTCTGCATACTGATTTTTGGGGACTTAGTGTAACACAAAAATTTCTTGATCGAATGCTGTACTCTTAATATGCAAGTTTTTTTTGTATTCAAACTAATAGAAAAAACGGAAGATAATCCAGTCAAGTTTGAAGTGATTGCCAGACAGCTCCCTTTGACGTTATACGGCAAAAATTCAGGTATGAAAATAATAAACAAACAGTCTCTAAGAACGATTTAGGAATTCTCCTGGGTCAATTTTTTGCCTAACTTAGGTTCTGTTCCCGCAATAATGCGTTGGATATTGGCGCGGTGACGGATAATCACATAGCTACTAGCAAGGATACCAAACAGAATATAGGGCAGGGGTTTTTGAAAAACAATCATCAAAATCATCACGGCGATCGCCCCACTGATGGAACTCAAGGAGACAATCTGACTCAGCCCTATGACAATCCCAAAGGTTGCCATCGTCCCCAGAGCCACAAACGGAGTCATCACCAACAACACCCCAATACTGGTCGCCACGGATTTGCCGCCGTCAAAGCCCAGAAAGATGGACTTACTGTGACCAATTACCGCCCCAAAGGCAGCACCCACCACCGTCCAATCGTAATAACTGGCAGGTAATTCAAGCCATTCCGGATGTTGAAATAGCAGTTTAACCAGCAAAATTCCCGCTATGCCCTTCAGCGCATCACAGAGCAGCACCATTGCCCCTGCCTTTTTACCGAGGGTGCGTAACACATTGGTTGCCCCGGTTGACCCGGAACCATGTTCGCGGATATCAATGCCCTGTAGCCATTTCCCGGCAAGATAACCCGTCGGGATCGAGCCTAAAAAATATGCCACGACAACACAAGCAAGGGCGATCGCCAAGGGGAGGTACATAGCCAATTTCCTAACTGAATTTGGGAGAGAATTTAAAAGAAATAGGACGAATCAGACTTTGGTTCCGGCGCAAACGCAAGCCACAGGGAGTATTGCAGGAGCGACAGACTAATATTGTCTTCAGCTTCGTCAATAATAATTAGCGGTAGTCTATCATCTTCCACGAGGCGATCGGCTTTCTGCACCAAGGCATCGGGATTTTCAAATAAAATTACGCCACTATTGGGACCAAAATCACTGCGGGAAATGCCCAGGCAATCCTGTAAACCCCTGCGCCATTCCCCTAATCTTTCCGGCGTATTCGCCAAAATTAATGCCCGGAGGCGATCGCCATACATCGAGTGGAGCACCGACAAACTCGCCGATGCCACCAAAATATTTTGCAAGCGGCTGCCCATACTGCGCACTGCACCACGTCCACCCTGCTCGAAAAACCAGCGTTTCACCCGTTCTGCATGGATTGGCTCAAAGGTACGGCGCAATTGCCAAGGCGCACCATAGTAATTCGGAGCCATGCGGTACTGATCCAGGGTTTCCTCAATACGGCGTACCTTCGTCGCGAAACTCTGCTTAGAAAATTGAGGTGCTTCCATTTTTTCCGGTTTCGGAGCAACTGCTTCCGGTTTGGGAGGAGCCGCCTGCGTCCATTTTTCCTCATAAGTGGGGAAATCCAGTTGTTCCGCCGCCATAACGAGATCCTGCAAACTACCCATTAGGTAATCCCGAAAACCCTGGACTCGTACCGCAATTTCCTGGGATGTCCCCGCAAAGGTTGTCCGCATTTCCTCACGAATTCTGTCGCGACGACGCTCTAACTGCTCCACGGATTTTTGTAGGGCGCTTTGCTTTTCCTCTAGGGTCTGCAAACTGAGGGTCATCAATTGTTGAATTTGGGCTTGCAGATCACCCGTTTGGGCATCAAAAAGCTCTTGTTTCTGTTGTTTTAATGTGGCAATTTCTGCGATTAAGGCTGATTTTTCTGCTCTCAGATCATCAAGATCAACCTGTAGCGCTTGCACTTCGGGATCAATGACCGTTGCAACGGGTTTCAATTTAATGGGGGTTGGGTTTTCAGACTCAGATGTCGTTTCAGGTTGACTGACCGGGGCAGATTCCTCTGGGGCGATCGCCTCAAAAGCCACAGGAAGAATATCATTTGCACTGTTATCTGTTGAGACATTCTCGGCTGCTGGGACGTTGCGATCGCCACCATTATCTAGGGGCAACTCTAGGGGTTGGGGAGGAGTCGGTAATAAATCTAACTTGGGTCTGTCTTGGGGGTCTGAACTCATAATGGGATCCTAAACGGTCAACACTCACAAACGAAATTCACAAACAAAATTTGTCAATGGAAAATAGCGAAAAGATAACAAACAAATCAGCTTGGGGAGCTTAATCGCGTCGGGGACAACGGGCTTCTAATTCTCGTTGGAGGGTGCGTGGGTCAAAAATGATGGGTAGGAAGTGAATGCTCTTGACTTCTTTAAAGTAGAACAGGATGGGAACCCTTGTCCAAAAAATGCGCCAGTTTTGCCATTCTGCATAAGGAAAGCGGCGAATGCGATCGCCGGAACGATAGACATCTAGATCCGTGGCAGTGAACTGGAGACGGAGGGTAAAGGCTTGCACCAGCAAAAATAGACCAAACACCGCGATAATTGCCCCGACCCAAATCTGGAACCAGGCGATCGCGATCCCCGCCAAAATCAGTACGAGGGGAATATTGTAGCTGGGCTGTAGTTCAACGACTTGAGCCTGATTTTCCGAGGTACTATTAGGCGCTGAGGCAGAGGTCATGGTCACTCACAATATTGGTGCACTTTTAACGATCCTAATTTTAGCGCGAGCAGATCCCATGATCCGCAGATACTGGAGTCTGTTGATGATTGGCAGACATAACGATTAGTTTTCCTATGAGCCTTTAAACCGTTGTCATTGAGGGCAAATCAAGACTTTTGTGCTGATGGCTGGAAAGCAGAAGTTTTAGAATAGAGTTTGCAGACAAAGACTAAATATTCTCAGAGTAATCAGTAGTTCCCACTGGAGAAATAAATGCTTGATGTGGCGGTTATTGGGGCAGGTTTGGCGGCGATCGCCGCAGGTCGAGAGTTACAGAAACAGGGCTTACAAGTTGCCTTATTCGATAAATCCAGGGGCGTGGGTGGTAGATTAGCGACCCGTCGCATCAATAACATTCACTTTGACCATGGTTTACCGAGTTGGCAACCTGCGGGGGAATGGACAACGAGGCTTACCGGAGAGCTACTTACGGAAGAAATCCTGCAACCTTGGCGTAAGGCTACTTCTAGCTCGAATGATCCCCAGACCTGGCAAACCCTGACCCCGATTACCATTTACGCAGCGGCTGAAGGGATGACGGCGATCGCCAAATATCTCGCCCAGGCACTCACCATTCACCGGGGTCTGCGCCTGGAAAACCTGACCCAACAAACGGATCATTGGCAACTTACCTTTGACGATCTTTCCTCGCAAACGGCTAAGGCAGTTATTCTTGCTGTGCCCTGTCCCCAGGCGATCGCCCTGTTACAGAATCTTTGTTCTTCCGATACCACCCAGACCCTGGCACAAATTACCTATGAGCCAGCCTTCTCGCTGATGTTGGTCTACGGTCAACCATTAGCCTGTGAATTTCCCTGGCAGGAATTACAGCTAACCCATCACCCAATATTTCAAACCATTAGCTTCGATGGACAAAAGCGATCGCCCCAGGCACAAACCCTTGTTGTCCAGACCAACGCCAACTTTAGCCGTGAATACCTGGAAACCGACGATCCCGATGCCATTACCAAAAGACTCATTGCTGAAATCGCGACAATCCTATCCCTTCCTCTGCCAGAAGTCAGCCAACTACACCGCTGGCGCTATGCTTTCTCCGACAAAATTCTCGGCGCAACCCACCTCAACATCCCCACCACTCTTCCTTTAATTGCTTGCGGAGATTGGTGTTTAGGGAATGGTATCGAAGGGGCGATCGCCTCTGGTTTAGGGGCAAGCCAAGCACTACTGAGCTAGAGCCATTCTTAATTCATTAAGGGCGATAAGGCAGACTCCAATTCACCCGCCAAATTTTGTTGCTGCTCACTCACACTCGCAAACTGATGAGTCAAGTGCTCTAGTTCTCGCAGGGGTTGATTTAAACTACTGAGGGATTCTTCAAGGGGTTGGAGATAGGCTTCGTACAAGTCCACCTTGGCTTTGACCTGGGCACACTCAATTTGCTTAGTTTGGTATTCCGCCTGTCTAGCTGTCAAACGACTATTTTCTTGATTAACTTCCGATTCCTGGGAGGATAAAACCCCTTGCATTTGCTGAATCGTATTTGAGATCTGACTAATTTCAGCGGCGAGATTTTCCTTCATCTCAGCGTATTCCTGAAACTTGTGCTCGACCCGTTTCATCACAGGATTGAGATTAATATTCGTCTCAACTTCCACCTCAATTACACCCTGCCGCCGCTTCAAAACCCTAAGGTGTTGACGCATGACTGATTGACGTTCCCGCAAGGTCAATCGCTGCCCCACTAGGGTTTCATTGAGTAGGCTAATGCGTTCCTGCTCATCTTTTAACTCTTCTTCCAGTTCCTGGAGCGCAATGATATTATTGCTATCGGTGTGATTAATTTGGACACGTAGTTCCTGGACTGCTTCCTGTTGCAGGGTGAGTTCTTCTTCCTGGTCATTGACGAAATGCACCAGTTTATCGAGTTCTCCTTTCAGGTTATTGACAACACTTTCCAGTTCACCGAGGGGCATTGACTCCAGTTGGGAAACATCGATCGCCTCAAAATCACCTTCCCCCAGCCCTGCGGCAAGACCGCTGAGGGTTGTTTGCAACTCTTCCTGGTTCTGGAGGGCTGTATCGATGAAGTTGAGATAGTCCTGTTTGGTTTCCAATAACTCCTGCTGCACCTGCACCTGGACTTTGACATTTTCTAGGGATTGGGTCTTTTCCTTGAGGCTGCCTTCATGCTGCTCTAGGTCTTTGGCGATCGCATCTACCTCAGCTTGTAGCGTTTGATAGGTCTGCTGATCCTGCTCAAATGCCTGGCGTGCCTCCTGTAATTGCTGATGTTGTTGCTCCGAGAATTGCAGCGCGTTGTTCAAGCGTTCTAGGAAATGATCCGTCGGGGCGATCGCCCCCTGAATTTTCTCAAAAATCCCCCGCAGCCGTTCCGTTTGCTCCGGCGACAACGAACCAGCCCCACTACTATCAGCCTGCTGATTCTCAAGACGCTGTTGTTCACCCCGGAGATGCTCCCAAGCTCCCTCCAGTTCCGCCTGCTTACGTTCAAAATCCGCCTTGATCTGATCCGCTTCAAGCTTGAGCTTTTCAATCTGATCCCTTTGAGCTGCGAGCTTTGCCAGTTCCTCCTCAGCCCCCTCTAACTCCTCCAAGCGACTTTCCATCTCAGCTTGGCGGCGATTCAATTCTTCAGCCTGATAAGTGAGAGATTCCTTCCACTGCTCAATCTCCTCCTCCTGGGACTTTGTTTTATCAAGCAGACGGGAAAAACTCTGCAAAATACCTAGAATGCGATTTCCCGCAGGCTCCGGCGTACCCTGAATTTGACGACTACTACCAAGGTTAATCACAATCAGAGCACCATCACCAAAGGCACTCAAATCATCCGCCGTGATCGCCTCTTCCCCTGGGACTGCGCTCCAGCTTTTGTCATTACGTTCACAGGCAAGCAATTTGACCTCAGTCTTGGCTCCCATGAAACCTTTTGTCTTTTTGACTTCTGCAAGATATAGCACGCTGCTAAATTCCCCTTGAAAGCTCTAGTGCTTGAATGCGTTGTGAGTAAAGTAGATAAATGAAATAAATTTCAAAAAACAACCTTGAGAAACAAAGCTCTCACCAATTAGCGTATGATAAAAAACCCTGAATTTCACAGAAAGTTTTGAGAGATTTCCGCTGAACTCGGTATATCCTGAGTCACCGATTAATGGTCGACGACAAATTCTCAAGATTCATTATAGCGATTCCTCACTTTAGATCTCGAGTTTGCGCCCTCCGGAATCACGGCTTTAGGGTTGTATTCCGCAAACCTCCAGGTAAAATTCTTCAATTTGCGTCAATCTTGTTCAGTTTTCCGTCGATCAAGCTTTTAATCAGGATTATCCTGGGTCATGCATCTCGATTACTGTTGACGAAGTATCGTTTGCGAAATGATCATCCTGAGTTTGCGGGAAGTACGGCTACAATGTTGACAGATTGTGTCGCCATAATTTTTTCAGGAATTCTTAAATATCCTGACGTTTTGGGTTGTCACAGTAGAGCTGTTTGGATAGGGTAAGGGTAATCGCCGCAGATTAATGAAGATGTCTCTACGGAAAGATTTCCATCGATAATCCATCGATTAAGAGTAGTGAAGTCAGTATGCATGGCACGTTAAACGAAATTGATATCAGAAGTATTTTTCAACTGGCTGAATTGGGACAACGGACGGGTCAGCTAGTCATCGATGCCCATGCAACCCAGACGGTTTCCCGTACCGATTGGCATAATCCTGAGATGGTTTCTCTGTCAGGGGAGGTGAGTGGCAATGATCGCGATAAGGTCTGGTTTGTTTTTTTTGTCAATGGTCATATTGTTTACGCCACTAATAATCGCACTTCTAATTTGCAACGACTGCGGGATTATCTAAGGCATTACCACTTGGAAAAACAGTTGGATACGCTGGAAACCCCTGAGGCGATCGCCTCGATAAATATCCCAGAATATGCTTACCTTTGGCTTCTACTCGAACAACACGTCATCAATGCCGAGCAGGGCAGACATATCCTCCATAGCATGATTTGTGAGACCCTCTTCGACCTCCTCAGCCTTCATCAAGGCTCCTTTACCTTTCGTCTTAGCACCCCCCTCTCCCCCCAACTTACCAGCTACCCCATCACAGGCATCCTCCTCAAAACCACCAAACAAGTCCAAAAATGGAAACAGCTTCTGCCGTTAATCCGTTCCCCCCACCAATGTCCCCTGATCATCTACGATGCCAAGCTATCCTCAGAATTGCCCTCCAGCGCCTACAACAAATTGACCCAATGGAGTCAAGGAGAAACCTCCCTAAGACAACTCTCACGCTATCTAGATCGTGATTTAGTCACCCTCGCCAAAGCCCTCTATCCCTACGTTAAAAAAGGCTGGATTCAAATGCTCGACCCAGAGCATGGCAACCATAATGAGCTACCCGTATGGGAAAAACAAAGTACGCCTCAATCCCCCAAAATTCTCTGTATTGATGACGATTTGAGCATTGGTAAAACCGTAGAATACATGCTGGCACCCTACGGCTACACCGTGGATCTAGTGCAGAAACCCCTCCAAACCTTTGAAGTTGCCTTTCAAACTACTCCCGATCTCATCCTCTGTGATATTGCCATGCCTGATTTAGATGGCAATCAAGTCTGTCGAATGTTACGGGCTTCTAATCGTTTTCGGCTCACACCCATTATTATGCTCACTGGCAGAGGCGATTTTATTGATCGAATCAAAGCCAATATGGTGGGGGCGACGGATTACCTCACGAAACCCTTTGGTGAACAAGAACTCTTAACATTAATTGAAAAATATTTGCCCTGGCAGGCGCCGGTTGCAGAATCTGTATCTCCTTAAAAAACAACCGGATTTGTCATGTATCTTGAGGTAAAGAGGGTATCATGGCATAGTGTGGGCAGGCAAAATTTCCCCTGTTCCATGACCTTGTCTTTACTCTGTAACGGGGTTGTCGCTAAATTAAAGGGACGCTTTTAAGGAAATGTTCCTAAAATTAGGAAGTGACCTTGTTCATCTATCCACCAATTTATTAGATCTTGTAAAAGTTACTAATTTGGCAATTTTGTTTCTAGGGAATCTGTAATGAGTAAAATTTTGGTCGTTGAAGACAGCATCTCCCAAAGGGAAATGATTTCGGAGCTGCTCAAGGGGAGTGGTCTCAATGTAGAAGTCGCGGGGGACGGTGTAGAAGCCCTAGAAAGCCTAAAGGAATTTCAGCCGGACTTGATTGTGCTCGATATTGTCATGCCCCGTATGAATGGCTATGAGCTTTGTCGACGGATTAAGTCTGATCCGAAAACCCAGGATGTGCCTGTGGTGATGTGTTCTTCTAAGGGTGAGGAGTTTGATCGATATTGGGGCATGAAGCAAGGAGCTGATGCCTATATTGCTAAGCCTTTTCAGCCGACTGAGTTGATTGGTACGATCAAGCAGTTACTGCGCGGTTAATGCTTTCTCTTTGCTCTCCAGCAGGGATAATTCTGGTAATTGTTTTTGTTTGTCTAGAGTTTTGCGGGTAGTGTTCCCTCTTGTTGGCGATCGCCAATGAAACGATAACGAAACTATTTTTAGCGTGATCCATCACCCTATGGTCAGTAATCCAGAATTCGCAGAAAATTCATCCCCCTTTGGCTCAGAGATTCAAGAATTAGAGAGTCCGGAGGGTGAGTTACACCTAAGATTTGTTCTCCCGTCTGAGATGGGGTTTGTTTTGCCAGCAGAAAGCATTCGTGAGGTCATGCAACAATCTCCTGACCAAATTACCCCAATCCCTAATGCTTCTCCTCTTCTATTGGGCACGATGAATTTACGGGGGCAGATCATTTGGGTTGCTGACCTTGCTCAGTTCCTGGGGGACTCGATGATTTTGCGGACTGATCGCCCGGAGATCCCCGTGATCGCCGTGGAAGACCAAGATACGTTACTGGGGCTAGCCGTCAGTGATATGCGGGGTATGCGTTGGTTATCGCCTGAAAAAATCAAAATTCAACTCAATGATGTGCCGGACAATATGGCTCCGTTTATCCGGGGGGGCTGGTTGCCGGATGATGATGAAGAGGGAATCTGGCACTTACTTGACCATGTTGCTGTCCTGCGATCAGCTCGCTGGGGGACATAAACCTGTTAGGGCGATCGCCGTCCGCATCGCGATGAATCCATGAGGATCGAATACAATCGAAAACAAGATGAAATTTCAAGCTGGATTGTAAATCTTCCAGAATCCTAGTCCATAGTTCAGTACGATTATCCTAAGTTCGAAAAGCCGAAGTCGAGGAGGGAAACGAATGCCACTCAGCACTGATTACACCAGAGAGTATAGCGAAGCTCAGAATGCTTATTTTCAGAATGACCTGACTAAAGCAGCAAACATTACCAATCAGTTGCTGAATGTTCATCCTGATGATCCTAACCTATTGTTATTAAGTGGTCACATTTATTTGGGACTCCAGGATTTTGAGACAGCTTCTCGGCAATACCATCAAGTTCTGGAAGTGACGCAACAGGAAGACTTCCATGAATATGCTCGACAGGGGTTAGCCCAGGCGAATGCTTCTGGTGGCGATGGGTATGGGGATAGTGAATATGAAAATCTCGGTGGTGGGGAGGATTTCGAGGATTATGGAAGCTATGCAGAGGATGAAGAGGATGAGTATGGCAACTTGAGCCAAGGGGCTGAAGGGCTATTTGAGGATAATTTTGATTTTGAGCAGCCAGAAGATGAGTTAGAAAATCATAGTTCCAATGAGGCAGAGACCTTTGTTAATCCCTTTGCGAGTAATGCTGGAACTTCTAGTGTTTCGGGTGGAGTCTCTTCTGGACAGTTTGGTTCGCCCTTTGGGGAATTATCCGATGGTGATGATTTGGGCGATGGGTTTGATGATGATTTTCCGTTTATTGATGATACGGATAGTTTAGGGGATGATGCACCGGTCTTTGGCAGCTTAGATGATGGGTTTGATGGTGGTGGTGATCAAACCTTTGTGTTGCCTAGCAAGGGTCGTGGCGATCGCCCTTCGGGACTAATCGAGAATGTTGGACTAGATTCACCCTTCCTGAATGACCTCGAACAGGAAGAAGACTTCGGGATCTTTGGCGAAGAAGGGGATGACAATGACATTGACATCGGCGATTTTCAGGATCTGATCTCCGACGAGGAAGTGGATCGCGCCTTTGCCTCCCGAACCCTCAATATTGACCGTGATGCGACGGATCTTTATGGAGACGACTTCGATGACATCCATCCAGACGAACCCATTGGTGAAAACACTACCTTTGCTTCCCAGCGCAATTTTCAAGAAACGCTCCTGATGACGGGAGATAACGACCAAGCCTTTAACTACAAGAGCAGCTCCTTCTCGGATCCGGATATCTCCGATGAACTCAGTGCCTCGGCGAAGACGGCAGAAACCTATGCCGAGCAATACCAAAATAGTGATGATGACGATTTCTTTGGGGCAGATGATGACATGCTGCGGGAGATCGGCAATGATTTTGGTGAAGATAATCAGTATTATGATGAGGAAGAAATCAGCCTCGGTGGTCTAGGGGAAGAACTGCTCAAGGAAGCGAATTTCACAAATGACGATGACATGGCGGCTGATGATGAGGGATTTTTAGACGAATTCCATGTGTTCAATGATGAGGACTTAGATCATATTCCCAATCTTGATATGGACATGGCTGATGTCGATCAAGATATGCCCGATACCAGTCTGTTCGATTCTAGTCTGGGTAATACTCAACACTTAGCCTTTGACGATCCAGAAGACATTAATATTGATGATGATGATAGCGTCTTCTCTGCTTTTAGTGGCGATCGCTCCGAGGATGTCGTCACCAGCTTTACTACCAAGACAGAAAAAGTAGCCCCAGAACCTTCCACAGAAATTGAACAGGGTTATTTTGCCTGGTTCGAAAATGCTCCCCTCAAGCAAAAACAATGGTTTACCGCTGCAGGAGCCGCTGTGGCATCTGGTGTTGCTGCGGCATTCGTCACCTATACCGTGTTAAGCGCGACTCCTGAAGAACGTCGTACCAGTGACTTTATCGGTTCCATGGCAACGGCAGGCGCTTTAACTGTCGTCTTCACCAGCGCGGCAAGTTTCGGGGCAACTTTACTGTTTGGGCGGATCACAACCCAACAGATCAAACGGAGTACAGATAATCTCCAGTCCCAATTCAACGCAGTGTCGAGCGGCAATTTGAACGTCAAGGCAACGGTATTTTCGGAAGACGAATTTGGGGAATTGGCAACGGGATTTAACCAGATGGCAAGGGTAATCCTCACAACCACCAGTGAAGCCCAACGTCGTGCGGAAGAAACCGAACAATCGAAGGAAGATCTACAGCGCCAAGTAATTCGTCTCCTGGATGACGTGGAAGGTGCGGCTAGAGGGGACTTGACAGTTCAAGCCGAGGTAACCGCTGACGTACTAGGGGCGGTCGCAGATGCCTTTAACTTAACGATTCAAAACCTGCGGGAAATTGTCCAACAGGTAAAACAGGCGGCACGTCAGGTAAACCAAAACTCTGCGGATAGTGAGTCGTTTGCACGGGGCTTGTCGAGTGATGCGTTGCGTCAGGCGGAAGAGTTGGCGGTGACGTTAAACTCGGTACAAATGATGACTGATTCGATTCAGCGTGTAGCAGAAAATGCCCGTGAGGCGGAGGAAGTGGCAAGAACGGCTTCTGCAACGGCTTTGAAGGGTGGTGAATCGGTAGAACATACGGTCGCTGGTATTTTGCAGATCCGGGAAACGGTGGCAGAAACGGCTCGGAAGGTAAAGCGTTTGGCGGAATCTTCCCAGGAAATTTCGAAGATTGTCGCAGTAATTTCTCAAATTGCGTCCCGTACAAACCTGCTAGCACTGAACGCTTCGATTGAGGCGGCGCGGGCAGGGGAATCGGGTAAGGGTTTTGCGATCGTTGCGGATGAGGTACGACAGTTGGCTGACCGTTCAGCGAAGGCGTTGAAGGAAATTGAGCAAATCGTATTACAGATTCAGGGTGAGACGAGTTTGGTAATGACGGCGATGGAGGAAGGTACGCAACAGGTTATTGACGGGACGAAGCGGGCTGAACAGGCGAAGCAGTCTCTGGAAGACATTATTCAGGTATCGAATCGGATTGATGCTTTGGTGCGATCGATTACGGCGGATACTGTGGAACAGCGGGAAAACTCGCGGGCAGTGGCGCAGGTTATGCAGTCGGTGGAATTAACAGCTCAGGAAACGTCTCAGGAATCCCAACGGGTTGCGGGTTCGCTGCAAAATCTGGTGGGGATTGCGCGGGATCTGTTATCTTCAGTGGAACGATTCCGTGTTGATTCTCCGGATGGGAAGTAATGTTGACGCTTTTTGCTGAAGCCTTTGGGTGGAGGGTAAGGGCGATCGCCCAGGTCTGACAACAGATTGATTTCTAGAATAAAGGTAGAATGGTGCTTTCTGGTTTTGTCTTTATTGTTGAATCACCATGGGCAACGGAATTTTAGGAATGTGGTTTCAGCGTTTACTGGCTGCTATTTTTTTGGGCGGGCAGGTCATTGTTCACCTCTTGCGGGGGCGTTTTAACCGTCGCATGTTGTTGGAACAAATGATTTCTGTGGGACCAGAATCCTTGTTGATTGCCCTGGTAACAGCGGGTTTTGTGGGCATGGTCTTCACAATCCAGGTAGCAAGGGAATTTCTCTATTTTGGCGCAGGCAATGCCGTGGGTGGCGTACTGGGCTTATCCTTGACCCGTGAGCTTGCCCCCGTGTTGACGGCAGTTGTGTTGGCGGGGCGTGTGGGATCTGCTTTTGCGGCGGAAATTGGCACAATGCGGGTGACGGAGCAGATTGATGCCCTTTATATTTTGCGGACGGATCCGATTGATTATTTGGTTGTGCCGCGTTTTTTGGCTTGTTGTTTAATGTTGCCAATGTTGACGCTATTTTCTCTGGTAACGGGTCTGTTGGGTGGACTGCTTATTGCTGTGAATTTATATCAAATTCCAGACTCTATTTTTATCGATTCGATTCGCAACTTTTTAGAATCTTGGGACATTCTTAGTGCGGTGATCAAAGCGATTGTCTTTGGTGGTTTAATTTCTGTGATTGGTTGTAGTTGGGGTCTGACAACAACGGGCGGTGCTAAGGGGGTTGGGCAATCGACAACGACGGCGGTAGTGACTTCTTTGTTGGCGATTTTTATTGCAAACTTTTTTCTTTCTTGGCTCATGTTCCAAGGTTTAGGTAGTGCTTTAATGGGTTAAATTGAATTATCTACATCGGCTAAAATATTGTCTTTTAATGCTTTTGGCTTGTCTCGGAATTTGGGGCATGAATGCCTGTACTCAATTACCAAAGGATCAGCCTAAAAATCATGTTCTGACTGTGGCGATCGCCTCCTCTTTGAGTGATGTGATGACGGAGGTGAAAACAAAATTTAACGAGCAATATCCAGACATTAAGATTCAATTTAATCAAGCTGCATCGGGTGTATTGGCTCAACAAATTAATCAGCAAGCGCCTATTGATGTGTTTGCAAGTGCCGATGTAGAAACAATTCAAAAACTGGTAGACCAGCAAAAAATTCAGGCAGAAAAAGTTCATATCTTTGCACAAAATCAATTGGTTTTAGCGCAGTTAAAAGATAGTGAAATTGAGATTCAAAGTTTAGAAGATTTAACTCATTCGGCAATTCGTAAGGTTGCCATGGGTAACCCCAAAACCGTGCCAGCCGGAAAATATGCGCAAAATGCCTTACAAAATATTAACGGTAAGAATCTATATCAGCAATTAATCGATCGCCAAAAAATTGTCTTTGCAGAAAATGTCAGGCAAATTTTAACCTATCTCGAAAATCGTGAAGTAGAGGCTGGTTTTATTTACCAAACTGATTTAAATCAAGCACCAGAATTAAAATCTATCTTTGTTTTAGATACGAAATTAACTGGAGAAATTTTGTATGCGATCGCCCCGATTATGAGCAGTCCAAACCAAGGGGATGCCCAAAGTTTGATTGATTTTATCCTTAGCGATCAAGGTGAGACTATTTTACAAAAGTATGGTTTTCTAACAGCTAGGGATTAACTTCTGTCATTTGCCAAAGGTTATTATGATTTAGTTGGTAAAGATAGCGATTTTGAGGATTTCCCCGAAGCTCTAAATGATCAACAGTTTCAGGATGAAACACAAGTAAGACAAAATTATCGACAGGGATTTCAGGACTCGCCGAGACTAAAAATTGTTCGGGATCGTCGGTGCGAATTTCCTTCGGTTTTGCCCATGAAAATTGCGCTCTTGCGGCATCGGAAATGCTTTTCCATGTTGCTTTTCGTTCTGCATAAAATGCTGATTCATGACAATTTGCTGTAACGATTTCGATTGTCCCGCTAAGACGAAATTGCTCCCTTGTTTTCGTAAAGTACCAGGCAATTTCTGCATGGTTTTGCGCTGTGAGATCAGCTATTTTTTCACTGCGATAATCGGTAATAATTTTGCAAGCATTACTTTGATCCACAAAACCCCGAAAGACGACAGTGCGATTACTGGGTTTGCCTGTGGGGGTGACGGTCGCTAATTGGAAAAATCGGTGGTGGGCTTGGCTACGGTTGCGATGGAGGGCACGGGCGAGGGGCGATCGCCAGGGCGCAAGGACAAAAGATTCAGACATGTCTAATCACTAGGCGAGGGAATTAGGCAAAGAACTGAGTGCCGGCGAAAAAGGCGATGCTAATGCCCAAAGATAAGCCGACCAACACCTGAATGGGGGTATGTCCTAGTAATTCCTTGAGCCGTTCCTCGTTGAATTCATGATCCTGAAACATATCATCAATAATTTGGTTCAGAATGCGGGCTTGTTTCCCGGCGGCTTGACGAACTCCGGCGGCATCGTACATCACAATCACGGCAAAGAGGCAGGCGATCGCAAACTCAGAACTATCCCAACCCTTGACCTGACCCACACCCGTTGCCAAAGCTCCCACCAAAGCAGAGTGGGCACTGGGCATTCCCCCGGCACTAAACAGCGACTTAAGGCTCGTTTTACGATAACGAATCAAGTCGATCGGAATTTTTAAAAATTGTGCGGTGAAACAAGCAGCCAGAGCCACCATTAAAATCTGATTATGTAAAATTCCGCTGATATCTTCCATGGTTTTTGGGGATCGGGGTCTTGTGACGTTGCTTAATGATTCTCAACTGAATTCTTAATTTTCTTGATTTTTTTAATTCTTTGAAATTAATTAAATTAATTTTTACGGCTAACAATATATTCCGCTAAAGCTTGGAGGGGAGCGGCTTTTTCTCCATAGACATTCAGGGAGGTGATCGCCTCGTCGATCAATTTACGTGCTTCCTCCTGGGATGTTTCGATGCCCCAGAGACTGGGATAAGTAACCTTTTGCGCCTCTAGATCTTTCCCCGCTGTTTTCCCTAGCTCTTCCTGGGTTGCTGTGATATCAAGAATGTCATCCACAATCTGGAATGCCAAACCAATATTTTGGGCATATTTGGAAAGCGTTTGAATTTCTACTGCCCCTGCCCCTGCCAAGATCGCCCCAGAAGTCACACAGACTTCCAAGAGAGCACCCGTTTTGTGGGTATGGATAAAGTTTAACGTTTCCACCGAGACATCACTCTTGCCCTCGGATTGGAGATCCACTACTTGTCCCCCGACTAAACCTTCCGCGCCCACTGCCTGACCGAGACGAATAATGACCTGCAACAAGCGATCCGCTGCAACACCGGGGGTTCTTGCCACATATTCAAAGGCATAGGACAGTAAGCCATCCCCTGCCAAAATCGCGATATCTTCGCCGTAAACTTTATGATTCGTCGGCTTACCACGGCGGAGATCATCGTTGTCCATGGGGGGTAAATCATCATGGATCAGGGACATGGTGTGGATCATTTCCAGGGAACAGGCGGTGTTCATTGCCATCTCCGCCGTCCCACCCAACATTTCACAGGCGGCAATGCAGAGGATCGGGCGTAGACGCTTACCACCCGCGAGGAGGGAATAGCGCATCGCTTCGTAGATAGTGACAGGCTCGGCGATCGCCAGGGATTGATCGAGGGCGGCTTCGACGATTGTTTTTTTATCCTTTAGATACTGCTCCAGAGAAAAACCCTGTACCTGAGCGTCTGCTACTACCATGTCTACGTTGGGAAATGTTGATTTTTTCAAGAATATTCTACAGGTCTTTGGGTGCAGTCTTAGACTTGGATCGGAAAGGGTTTGCTCGAAATGGGTTGAACAAATTGTCTATGGTGTGATCTAGGGGCGATCATCAACCTCTGAGAAATGATTACCCACAGTCGAAAAAATTGATGATCTAGTTTGGTGCTGATGGCATAGGCTTAATGACATAACTTAGTGTCCGTTTTCATGTCTCATCCAATTTTCAGTAAGTTAAAGTTTTTGAGATCTCAGTGGCTTTGGATTTCGCTGTTGGGAATCGGTTGTATTGGTAGCTATGGTTATTGGATTTATCATCTACCAAAAGAACAGCGTGAAGAAGTTCGGGAATGGACAATTGGCTTACTTTTCCCTGCGGTCGTTGGT